>NZ_BAAKGN010000034.1:0-104666 GCF_059704265.1 Secundilactobacillus sp. MJ173 | reverse complement strand
CAATATAGACTTGTGGCACAGCCCCTCTTTTTAATTTATACCAAACAAAAAGCTCCGAACTGGGGAGGTTCGAAGCTCTTTAACGCTGTAATTAATACTCACCGATCATCCTTACACGGGAACTAATTGGTTATCTATTATGGGGGAAATAACACTTAGTTTATTAAAATTTACAGGGAGAAGTTTATTTTATCCCGCAGGACTTATAGCGATCCGCTTTCTCAATTACAGTAAATTCTTATCATCAGAAGGTCAAAGACCAGGCATTGCAGGTATTGCGACGCTACTATGAAGCCGCTACACCTACAGGAAAGCCCTTACCATCATAACGATAAATCGGTACTCTCAATATTAATTAAGACACCGAATACCCATCACACTAATGTTTTGGATAAACATATTTTACCACGTTTACATCAGGAATTAAATTTAATTAAGAAATTTTTCGTTAAAATCCTTGATTTTTTTAAGTAATTATGGGTTTATCATTCAATAATCGCAATTGAATTCAAAAAACAGCTGCATTAAAGGATCCAAACATAAATTCCAAGTCCATGGAGCTTTACTTCTATTTTGCTAAAACGTGTTCAAACAAGCAGACAGCTGCATGTAAGGCCCCTTTCTCACAAACCCCAAGCCCATGGGTTTATGAGAAAGGGGCCTTACACTCCGCTATCTAAACGCTTGTTTTCACACTCTACTTTTAATCCCCCACCGGATGAATATGCTCCACCGCGGCAACCTGATTCAAGAACGCCATATCCTTATCACTGATCTCAAAATCAAGCTCCGCATTGGCCTTCACGTGCGCCATTGACCTTGCTTTTGGTAGCGGTGCAATGTCGTTTTGAATCACAAAACGTAAGGCTAATTGGGGTACTGAGACGTGGTAAGATTCTGCAATCCGTTTTAAGTCAGGATCATTTACTAAATCACCGGTTGCTAACGGTGAATAAGCCTGAATGACAATCCCGTTGTCCTTAGCCGTCTTCACAATAGAATCCTGGGTATACCCAACGTAGTACTGAATCTGATCTACGGCAGGGGTAACCGTCAAGCCGTCCCAGTTTAACAGGTTTTCCAAATCATGGGTATTAAAGTTTGAGACACCCACCGATTTTGCCCGACCGCTGTTGTAAATGTCCTGCATGGCACGCCACACATCGCGATTTTCGGCATCGTGGTTGGTACCCATCTGTGCCCATGGCCATGGTGCGTGAATGATGTACGAGTCAACATAATCAAGGTTCAACGCCTTTAAACTGCTATCAAAGTCAGCCATAGCTTGATCATAAGACTTCGATTCTCCAGGCAACTTAGTCTGAACAAACAAGTCTTCCCGTGCGACATCGCTGGCTGCAATAGCTTCACCAACACTTTTTTCATTCTGGTAGGCTTTGGCAGTATCAATAAACCGATAGCCAGCTTTCAGTGCATTGCTAACGGCATCAACCGTTTCTTTACCTGGCTTAGTTTGCCACGTACCAAAACCAACTTTAGGCATCTTTAACCCATTATTCAATTCAAACGTATCTGTAATCGTCGTCATTCGAATTCCTCCCTATCCAGTTATACAACATATTATATGACCTTATAGTAGGTCTAAGGCAATCAAGAACACTTATCAGTTAGTTACTTTCCTGCTGAAAAATCTTGCCCATTAAACCCGGTGCGATCTGCTTCAGTAATTTGTCGTAGTACTCGACACGGATTTCCCGCAGCAATCACGTTATCGGGAATATCCTTAGTCACAACACTGCCGCCACCAACGATGACGTTACTGCCAATAGTAACTCCTGGCAATACTGTGACGTTAGCTGCTAGCCACACATCGTTGCCAATAGTGATGGATTTAGCAATACAGCCACCCGTCCGCCGTTCAACCGGGTCAAACAGGTGATTACTGGTGTAAAGCCCCACTTTAGGCCCAAAAAGAACGTGTGAGCCAATGGTAATGGGCGCGCCATCCAACATCACGCAATCATAGTTGGCGTAAAAATGATCACCAACGCTGATGTTGCGGCCAAATTCACATCTGAAATTAGGTTCCACAAATGGTGTTTCACCCGCGTGCCCAACCAGCTGCGTGAATAATTCATTTCGCTTATCCGGATCAACTGTCCCATTCAATTTCTGAGTGAACGTCGTAGCTTTTTCTCGCACCTTCATTAATTTGGGATCCTCATCATCGTAAGGTTGACCAGTTGCCATGTAAGCAAATTTTTCATCTAAATTCATTTTAATCTTCCTAACTTCGTTTTAACCCATTATATCGCAAAATCCCGTGATGATTTCAGCAGCACCGAAAGCTGTTGAAACCATCACGGGATAAACTTTATCTAAATTAATTAAATTACTTAGTAGCTGGTTCAGCTGACATCACTTCATCAAGTGCTTCAGCTAACTTCTTAACACCATCCACGATACCATCTTCAGGTGTGTTAGAGTAGTTCATTCTGAATGTTCCGGGAACTGGTTCGTTACCAAAGAATGGATCACCAGGAACCACGGCAACGTTGCGCTTCAGGGCAGCATCGAATAACTTCTGTGAACTCTTAACACCTGGTACAGTTACCCATAAGAACATACCACCTTCAGGATTACTGTGTGAAACGCCCTCTGGGAAGTACTTATCAATGGCATCAACCATGATTTGTTCACGCTTATGGTAGAGTGCACTGATAGCTTTGATGTGATCGTTGATATCATTGTCGGTAAAGTACTGTGCACATACGTATTGTGAGAAGCTGTCAGTATGCAAATCAGCAGACTGCTTCATCATGGTGTACTTCTTAAGCAGCTTTGGTTCAGCCACTACCCAGCCAATCCGCAGACCAGGTGAGAAGATTTTCGACATGGTGCCCATGTAAATAACATGACCAGTCTTATCTAATGACTTCAATGAAGGTAAGTTTTCACCTTCCCAACGAATGTTACCGTATGGGTTATCTTCAAGGACCATAACATCATATTTTTCAGCCAATTCAACTAATTTCTTCCGGCGTTCCAAGGTCATGGTACGGCCAGTTGGGTTTTGGAAGGTTGGTACGGTGTAGATCAAGCGAGCGTCTGGATTGTTCTTCAAAGCTTCTTCCAGAGAGTCCATCTTCATCCCGTCTTCATCCATGTCAACACCAACAAAGTTAGCACCGTATGAACGGAAAACGTCAACCGCAGTTAAGTAAGTTGGGTCTTCAACGATAACGGTACTGCCTTCGTCGAGGAACATCTTACCGGTTAAATCAATCGATTGTTGTGAACCAGTGGAAACCATGACGTGGTCTGCAGTGGTATGAATACCTTCAACTTCCAACCGCTTTAATAGTACATTACGTAATTCGGGTACACCTTGTGCGGAGCCATATTGTAATGCAGCTGGACCCTTTTCGTCTAAGACTTTATCAGCAGCAGCTTTAACTTCCTTAACTGGGAATAGTTCTGGTGCAGGTAAGCCACCAGCAAATGACGTTACTGCTGGGTTTGCAGCTGCCTTTAAAATTTCACCAACGGGATCATTATCAGTCTTAGGTACACGACTAGAAAATTTGTAGTCCATATAAAACACTCCTCTATATGTAAGTTTACTAAAATACATTATGTTAATCCCTGCACATACAGCGATTTAGTTAGTATTATAGCACAAATAATTAGATTATGATTAGGAAATTAATAATAATACCACTATTTTTGATTTTTCAGCTAAAAAAAGTGATGCACATTTGAATGCATCACTCTCTTAAAACTAATCTAACCGCCCTTTACGGTGCCGTACTAAGTAGAACAACGTTGCAACAACCAAAACCGCTGCGCCAACAATCACCGAGATTCTGGTATCTGGGTTAACGAACATGAACCCTACGATGACGAGTAGCATGACAATGGCAAAGTAATCTGAAAATGGGTATAAAGGTAACTTAAACGGATGATTCTTCATCACCATGGCGTTATTTTTCCGGAAACGCAGCTCGGCTAATAAGATAACAAACCACGGAATCATACCCGGTAAGACCGATGAACTGAAGACCACCACGAACAGGTTCGAAGTCGATTTATTATAGGCAGAAAAAACGATATCAAGGATAAAGCCTAATAGAATCCCACCTGAGATACCTAAAATCGAAGCGCTGGGAACCACTCGTTTTGACAAATGACCAAAAATCTTTGGTGCATCATTTTCATGGGCCAGCTTAAACAGCATCCGACTAGAAGAGTAGATTCCAGAGTTGGCGCTAGATAGCGCTGCTGTCAGTACCACGAAGTTAATTACGGAGGCCGCAGCGGTAATCCCAACCTTAGCGAAAGTTGAGACAAACGGTGACCCGATTGCGCTCAGATGATTCCAAGGATAAATGGTGACGATCACAAAAATCGCGCCCACGTAAAAAATCAAAATTCGCAACAGTACTGACTTCACTGATTTAACGATTGCTTTCTGCGGATCAGCAACTTCACCAGCTGTGATTCCCAGTAATTCGATACCTTCGTATGACCCAACAATGATTGACATTGAGAAGAAGAATCCCTTGATACCACCGGTAAAGAACCCACCATGGGACCAAAGATTACTAAAACCAACCGGATGCCCACCATTGCCAAAGCCAAAGAAGATCACCAAAAAGCCAAGAATAATCATCAAGATAATCGTAACCACTTTGATCATGGCAAACCAGAATTCCAGTGAGCCATAAGCTTTAGCGCTGGCGAGGTTGGCAATCACTAAGAAACCAATGATGACCACCCCAACGGTAAAGGTATTAATGTGCGGCCACCAATACTGCAGATACTGAGTGGCAGCCACCACTTCAGACATCCCTACCACAATATATTCAAACACGTTGGCCCATTTTGCTAAATAGCCGCCTAACGGATGAACATATTCCGTCGCGTAATCCGCAAAGGAGCCAGTTCCCGGATTGATGTAAATCATTTCACCCAGTGCCCGCATAACGATGTACAGGATTAAACCGACAAACATATACGCCAATAAAACTGAGGGTCCGGTCCACTTAATGGTTGAAGTAGAACCCATGAACAGACCCACACCAATGGCGCCACCTAGGGAGATCATTTCCATCTGTCCCGCCGTCATTGACCGACGTAACTCAGGTGACGCTTTAACTTTTCGCTTCATTAAATCATTGCCTCTCCAACTTAACAAAATATTTGGCGCATTGAAATCGGGCGCAATGCCGGTTAGCACCGGAACACTGCGCCCGAGATTAAATACTGCCAATATCCGCTTGAGAACCGAACTCAACCATACGAATGAGAATGTTTCTACAAGCATCATTTACCCTTTAATATATTAGCACCAACTGATGCTCAAACAAAGGCATCTTAAGGATTTATTCGTGAAAAAGCACAATGAGACACAAACCGACAGTTATTATTTCCTGCACTTATTCTTGATTTAAAAACAGTCGCTTATTATCTCGCACAAAGGCCGCAAAGGTAGTCGCTGGACGGTGCAAAATCGTTTCGATATTATGATTAACCGTTTTCGTATTGCCAAGTTGCGTGATGATATACAGCATCACCATCACGTTAACAAATTCTTTTTTAACTCCCCGCCGAATCATAGTACGCCGAAATTTTAGTAGACTAGGTTTACTGTAAGTAATCGGCACGCCTAGTTCAGTCGTCATGATTTCAGCCGCCTGCTTGTAAGTAATTGCGGCAGGTCCCGTTATTTCTAATGCTTCACCAAGATACTTGGGGTCGCGTAGAACCGCTACTGCAACGGCAGCAATGTCTTTAGCGTCAATAAAACTGGTCTTAGACCGTCCTGCCGGCACAAATAGATCGTGATTTTGCTGAATATCTTGCAGATGCGTACTGGTTAAATTCTGCATGAAAAAACTTGGGCGAATGAAAGTATGAGGTAACCCCATCTCAGTAATCATCCGTTCAATCTTACGGTGCGGTACCATGGGATTCTTCTCCACACCAATCAAGGAAACAAACACGACTTGGTCAATCTTGTGGTGTTGTAACGCGGTTAAAAAGGGCTTCATATCTTGTTCAGGTTTCGCCAGTTCTGGTGGGCGAACGAAGAAAACTTTATTAATTCCCTTGAGTGCTGGTTCAAAGGTATCAGCATCCAAAAAATCAAAGTGCCGTGTTTTCACACCCAACTGTTTCATCTGGGCCGATTCAGAATGATAAATGCCAGCAACGACCTCCACATCATCGATTGCTGCCAGTTGTTCAACCACCGGCCAGCCAATATTCCCGGTACTGCCCAAAACGAGTATCTTATCCAACATGATGACCTTCTTCCAATTTAACCAGCAAATTTACTAGAATTGCTTGTTCCTGTTGATCCAAGGGAACAGCAAACTCTGACATTTGTGTGTTCGCAATTTGCTCACAGCGTTTAAAGGTTTCTTCGCCTTTAGCCGTTAACGTGAGAACACGTGCACGTCGATCTTGACTAGAAGCATGAACAGCAACCAGTTCTTTGGCCGTCAACCGTTTGACGATTCCCGAGACGGTCGCTCGATCCATCCCGACAATCCCCGCAACTTGAGCTGAAGTTAACGAATCCTTTGACAGCTCCAGTTGAGCAATCACAGCCCACTGCGCACTGGTGATACCTTCTTTTTCCAAGGCAACGTTGAGCTGATAGCGAAGTTCTTTAGCCACATCCATGATGAGATAGCCGAAATTATTCATAGTGTTTCTTCCTTTTTGAAATATAGTTAGTACACTAACTATATCGACTTGTGGAGTAAAAGTCAAAATTGTGCGACTAACCTTGGTTTCTTACCAGACTAGTCGCACAATTTAACACCTATAATTTGATTGTTGCTTTATCCCCATTAATTTGAAAATGAGTCCCATATGGTTCGGACAGTCTTGCTAAACGCTGTAAAATATCTCCTTTATTTGAAATCGTTGGCCATCCCTTTCGACCATCAGAAAGTGAATAATCATAGCCTAATTCAACGGGTCGTATCTCAACGCTTGTCAGCTTACCGTTCTCAATCGTCCAATCTGGTATAAACGCCTGATACAGTTTGGGATCAACTTGCATGCCACGAGTGTAGCCCGCCCACTGAGCGTTAAATAGTTCTTTTATCGTTGAATCAGTTGGCAAATCATACATCTCAAAATAATCAGCAGGTGCTTTGTTCATGCTTTGGATGTTAAGAATGAAATCACCTAAAGAATAGAAGATGGGACGATCCCGATATATTTCAACCGCACGGATCGTGTGTGGCCCATGACCTACAACCGCATCCGCACCACAATCAATACAAGCTCTGGCGAACTGTGCCAGAAAATCTGGAATTGATTCACGATCCTCAACCTTCATTTCGTGGCAATGAATTGATACCACCGCAAAATCAGCCTGATCCTTAGCTTCTTCGATTGATTGCCGAATCCTAGCCATGTCTTTTTCGTCCACTTCAGTAATGTGTCCTGGCTGATCGGCAACTTTAAATCGATAGTCTCCCAACGCAATCGTGTTATCCGGCACTTTTGGCTGAAACCCTGCTTTACGCAATAGCCGATTATTATCGTCTACATGTGTCACATCAACAATCTTAGCTAGCGCATTGCCTTGATCAGGTGTGACAAAATAAGTGGCATGGTAACGCAACGGATTCAATCCTGGTCTACCAGGTAAATAGGCGGAGGCATCACCAGCAATGGCAGCAGGATTAAACGAACTGGTCACACCAATCACACCTACTCGACCATTTGGTGAGTCATAATAAGCTGGCTGAGCGGCTTCTTGCATGTTTCTGCCAGCACCAGCTAAAGGAATACCAGCTGCATCCACGTAGTCCAAGGTTTTAGTTAGACCGCCATACGAATAGTCCATCGTATGGTTGTTAGCAAACGTGGTGGCACTAAAGCCAAATTCTTTCAAATCTTTCAAAATCGATGGATCTGAACAAAAATACCCACCGCCACTATACTGTGACCCGTATGATTCATACTTGTGGACCGTGGTTTCCAGGTTAAAAACACTGGCATCCGCATCTTGAATAATCGACTGGACGGCTTTAAAACCCGGGTAGCCGCCACTAGGCATATGACGTTGAATAATGGCGTCACCAACTGCTACAAACTTCGTCTTCATCTGCGTGTCCTCCCGTATCATTGATAAACTAAAAGCAGTCTGATTATCAGTCAGATCTTGACTGGTAATCAGACTGCTTAAGCCGTTATTTCGACATATCATTTACTATCAAACGTCAATTTTACGCGTTTAATTAGAATTTGATGTCCCAAGCTGGTTGTTCAAGTTCACCATAACTCTTCTTGATTTGGTTCTTAACAGCCTTAGTTTGGTATGCCTTAACAACATCTTTATAAGCTTGCTTGTTCTTGTTCTTCTTAGTAGCAACTATGACGTTGAAGTACTGCTTGTTAGCCTTGTTTAAAGGTTCTTTGAAGATTGAATATTTGATGTTAACGTGATCAGCCATAGCGAAACCACCATTAACGATTGCTGCATCGACATCGTCAAGCTGACGGGCGGTTTGGTTAGCATCGATTGGTGTGATCTTAAAGTTCTTAGGGTTAGATTTAATGTCACTTGGTGTTGGGTTCTTAACATTGTTCAATTTGATCAAGCCGGCACTTTGCAATAATTTCAGTGAACGGCCTTGGTTAGCTGCATCGTTATCGATGACAATGGTAGCGCCCTTCTTTAAGTCCTTAACATTCTTAACTTTGTGTGAGTACAAACGCAATGGTGCAGTGATTGAGTAACCAATTGAAGTTAAGGTACTATCCTTGTGGGCAGCGTTCCAAACATCCAAATATTGTTCAGTTTGGAAGGAGTTAATATCGATTTCACCGTTTTGAACGGCCTTGTTTGGTTGTACATAATCAGTAAAGTCCTTGTACTTAATCGTAACGTTGTACTTATCCTTTGCTTGCTTAGCAACAGTACTCCAAACTGCTTCATCACCCTTAGATGGTGCAACTCGACCAACTGTAACAGTTTGCGCTTTTTGTTTGCCGCTTAAACTGCCGCCAAAACTAAAGAAGCCAGCAACCACAATTACCACAACAACAATAATACCAACGATCCATTTAGTAGATTTCTTCATAATATTTTCTCCTCTGAGTAACAAATTTTATTATTTTTCAAAATAGCCTTTAACCACATCTTTATAAGTCTTGATCGTTTCTAGATAACTGCTGACAGTTGTAAATTCATCGGTCTGATGAACCACGCTAGCGTTATCCGGTCCTAAAACGATGACATCAATGTCAGGATTACCCTTGGTAAACACGCTGGCATCCGTGGCACCTTTGTAAGTAATCAGTTGAATATCTCTACCTTGATAGTTCTTTTCAGCTGCCCGTTTAGCAACCTGAACAAGGTGCTTTTCGGGTGCCGTTTCAACTGGATGCCAACTATGAATGACTTTAAAGGTTAATTCATAATCCGTTGTCGCATTGATATCATCCACCGTCTTTTGAATAGCATCGATAACGTGCTGATTGTCAAAGGCTAATGTCGGCCGAATATTACCAAATAATTCGCCGTATTCAGGAATAATGTTGACCTGATCGCCGCCTTTAATCAGCGTAATACTATGAACCAACTTACCCAGATACTCATCAACCGGTGCATCGTCAAAAATATGCTTTTCGCGATTGCTATATTCGTTCAGACCATCTAAGGCGTTGATGCCTAGTTCTGGAGTTGAACTATGAGTAGATTTCCCCTTACTCTGGATTTCGTAGTTAAAACTACCACAGTGTGCATAGACCACGTTACCATCACTAGCTTCACCAACCACCATGGCATTAACATCCTTTGAAATCCCCTGATCATTCAAACGGTTAGCGCCAGGTGTTCCAAACTCTTCACCCGCGGTAGCAATGAACCGAAGTGTCCCTGGAACTTTGTAGCCCTCTTTAACCAATTCAATGAACGTTCGTACTTGAGCAGCCAAACCGCTCTTCATATCTGCGGCACCACGCCCATATAGCTTGTCGCCAACGATTTCGGCACCAAATGGATCGTGATGCCAGGCATCTGCATTGGGAACCGTAACAGTATCTTGATGACCGGTTAAGACTAGGACATCATCAACTTTCTTCTCCCCAATTTCAGCAATCAGATTGGCTCTTTTATCACCAAATTCATCAATCTTATATGAAATGCCGTTTTCATCAAATAATTTTCCAATATATTTGGCAACTTCAACTTCATTACTATTCGGCGTTTGAATCTTGATGAAATCTTGTAATAGCTTAATTCGTTCGTTATCTTCTTCTGTACTCAACCTATTACCCTCTTCTATTAGTTATCTGTGACTATGACTTGTTGTCTTAGCTAGAACATCACCGGTGAGTTGAACCAGAACCACGAGTACTAGGACTAACAGTGTGGCAACTAACGTAATGTCGTTTGAAAATTGGTTGTACCCGTAAGCAATCGCGGTATTCCCAAGTCCACCAGCACCAATGGCACCGGCCATGGCGGTCATCCCAATCAAACTAATGAGTGTCACCGTCGTAACTCGAATCAATTCCGAACTTGCTTCTCTCAAATAGACATCAAAGATTAAATCCGGAACCGTTGCTCCTAAGGATTGAGCCGCTTCAATTTTCCCTTTATCAACACTGGAAATAGCTGCTTGAACCTGACGCGCATAAAACGGAATAACACATAGTGACAGCGGAACTAACGCGGCAGTCGGACCAATCTGTGTGCCAACAATTGCTTGGGTAACGGGTGCAATAAATGCAAGTAAAATAATGAATGGAATGGCACGAACAATCGACACGATTTTATCAAAAATGTTGAAAAGCACTCGGTTTTCTGCAATTCCGCCCTGATCAAAAATCACAAGTCCAACACCAAAAATCATACCAATGACACCGCCAAACAATGCTGACCAAAAGGTCATATATAACGTTTGTCCAATTGAAGTCAACCAACCGTTTTGTCCCAGCCAGCCTAGATGAACAACGTTAGGCATTAAGTGTGCGAATTCTGACATTATGCAATCACCTCCCTAGAACTGTATTCTTCAACATCGACTCCTGCCTTTTTTAGATAGGCAATCGCCCTTTCACGGTTATCCTTGGCACCTTTCAAGGTGACAAATAATGTTCCAACTGGTGTGCCGCGAAGCTCATCGACGTTACCGAAGATGATGCTGACTTCTACATCAAAATCCTTGTAGAGCGTTGCTGCAATGGGATCCACAACGTCTTTACCAGTGTATGTGAGATGAACTAGTTCCCATTCTTCATGATTCAAACGTTGAATGGCATCCTTATCCAGAAGATGGATGGCCTTTTTAAGTTCACCCTGAGTCCCAATCAACTCTTTGGTTAATTCTTTTTGGGGATGGGTGAAGACGTCGACCAACTCACCACGTTCAATAATTTCGCCAGAACTCATCACCGCAATTTTATCAGCAACTTGTTTTACGGCCTCCATTTGGTGGGTAATTAAAACAATTGTTAGACCCAACTCTTTGTTCAGTCGCTTTAATAAATCCAGAATCTGTGTCGTACTCTTAGGATCCAAAGCTGAAGTCGCTTCGTCTGAAATTAGAATATCAGGATCGTTAGCCAATGCCCGTGCGATGGCAACCCGTTGCTGCTGACCACCAGATAGTTGAGCTGGATAAAAGTCTTTACGGTCCTCTAACCCGACCAGTTTTAACAACTTCAGCGCTTGTGCCGTAACTTCCTTCTCTTTTTTCTTACTATGCTTCAAAGCAAACTCAACGTTTCTAATCACCGTTTTTTCTTCCAGCAAATTAAAATGTTGAAAAATCATGCCAATATTCCGGCGCTTTTCTCGTAACTCCTTAGTGCCAATCTGCTTGGTAGTACCATCCTTTTTTTCAAAAAGCACTTCGCCATTAATTTCGACTTTGCCACTAGTTGGTGCTTGAAGTAAGTTAATGACTCGTACTAATGTTGATTTACCAGCACCAGAATAGCCAACAACGCCGTAGATTTCACCCTGCTCAACCTGTAAAGAAGCATCTTTTACAGCTTGAACGGTGTTGCCTGCTTGATCAAACGAAACGTTGATATTCTCTAAGTTGATTAATTGCTTTGTCATTGATAACCCTCGTTTCAGTTTTGTCTTACCCATATTTGTCATTTAGCTTGATATCATCGTTGCTCACCTGAAGAAATAAAAAAAGTTTTCGTCCCTAAGCCATACTTATATGACTTAGGGACGAAAACTTCGTGTTACCACCCATGTTTATAAATCACTCACATGATTTACCTCAACAGCACAATAATGCTTGGAACGTTAACGGGTCCTACCGAATGAAGAGCTTGCACTCTCCACTATCCTTCAGAAGCTCATCTTCACCATATAAACAAGACTCTTTTTCATCAACCGAGTTTTCTGTGCATGTTTTTTAGGTTACTCTTCTTCTTATCGATTGTTCATGTATTAAAAACACATTAATTGTTTAGGTGGATAACAACGCTGTACTAGCAACAATTTAGATATATGCTAATCACGTTTTAATTTATCCGATTACCTTATGAGAACATTCTAATCATGTATAATTTATTTGTCAAGCTGACATAACTATTTCTCATGAAGGTTATTGAAGAATTGTTCCAGCAATTTGATTCCCGTCTCATAGTCCTTAATCACGATATTTTCATTTGGCGCATGCGGGCCAGACTGCGCATTACCAACCCCAAAGGCTGCGATTGGTGCATTCAAGAAATGATTAAAGTCATATGATGGTCCTGTTCCCGCTGAAGTTGGCAACACTTCAACTTTATCTTCACCGCCATAAACTGATTCTGCAGTGGTGATCAACTCCTTGATCAGTGGTGCATCCATGTCGGAACGGTAAGGGGTAACACCCATAGTGAACTTCACATGGACGTCACCAAAACCGTTTTTCTCAAGCTGTTTTTGAATTTTGTTAGCAATATCAACTGGATCTTGTCCTGGGACTAACCGAGCATCAAATTTAGCAACACCCTGTTTGGGTAACACCGTTTTAACGCTTTCGCCTTCATAACCGCCACTGACACCTTCAATATTCAAGCTCGGAGCAAACAACAGTGCTTCTTTGATGGCATCTTCATCGTCGCCCTGAATAAACGGATATTCGAGCTGGTCTTCTTCCCTGATTTTTGCAGGTGAATAGTACATCTTGTGTGCTAACTGCTTAGCCCGTTCTGAAGGTTCCTCAACACCGTCATAGAAGCCTTCAACGGCGATTTTACCATCTTTGTGCAAACTAGCAATACCGGCGATTAAATGCCAAAGAGCCCCATCAACCACCGCGGCGTTAGAAGAATGCAGATCAATACTTGCGGAATGGGTTGATAGTTCGAAGCAGCTAATTCCTTTATTACCACCGGTGATTACTAGTTGACCAATCTCATTTTTACTACCAGATTCCCAAATAATCAGATCGGTTTTAAATAAATCAGCATACTTGTCAAAATAACTATGAATTCCTTGGCTGGCAATTTCCTCTGCACCTTCAACCAGAAACTTGATGTGTACAGGTGGTTGCCCATTTTCATCTAGGTAGTCCTTTAACGCTGTCAATCGTGCAAACAAGTCACCTTTACAATCAGCAACACCACGACCAAACAACTTGCCGTCCTTTTCGGTTAGTGTCCAAGGATCCGTATGCCATAAATCATATGGTTCAGCTGGCTGAACATCATAGTGATTGTAAAATAAGATGGTTGGCGCACCTGGTTTTTCATCAGGAACCGGAAAATCGGCGAATACCAATGGAAATTTTTCATCCGTAAACACCTGAACTTTGCCACCAAGTTCTTCAAAGGTTTGCTTCAAGAAAGCCGCTGTTTCAGGAATATTCTGGTATTTAGCAGAAACTGAACTTAACTTAATATACTGGGCCAACTTTTGTCGATAGGTTTCAATATTTTTCTCTGACATCAAACCACTCCTCTTCCAAATAAAAACGTCCTTAGATTCTAAACTTAGAACCTAAGGACGACTGCCGCGTTACCACCTTAATTTCCACTTTTCTCACAAAAAGTGGCTCAATAAGTTAGAGCAAAATCTGCTGTAACCTTGCATGAATAACGCACGCAAACCCGTAGACAGCTTAGCTAAGCCTCACTGCTAGTTTAAATTCAAGACCATCTTCAAACGTGTTGCCTTACCAGCTTTCACCAACCGCCAGCTCTCTTTTAAGGCGCAACATCCTACTCATCTTGATCAACTTTTTTATTCTCATGTGATTGCCATTGATAATAACGCTTTTGAAATCGAACTGTCAACTTTTAAAGTATGCATTTCCATAAATTTCTAAAATTATATTCTACTCATCCGTACAGTAGAGCCGTTATACTTACTGAACCCAAAATTATTCATTTAAGAATTTAAAATGATAGGCTTTACTATTTAATGCCACATACCGATAGTCATTGTCCAATTTTAAGATGGAAACGCTCAGCGGATCGTTGCCCTTGTAACCGTTATACGTTCCTACTAAATACATATTAATGGTGCCATCTGGTAACATTCTCCCTTTATACGAGGTGGCAACACTATCATCGGTATCATCACCGTGTTCAATTTTCATAATGGTTTTAGTTTGCTGATTCCACTTCAATTCAACGCGACTTGGACTAATCGAGTTGGGATAGTAATTGTAAGTGAGCGTTTTATCACCATCTTCCAATTCATCAGCTATATCAACAAAAGTGTGTTCTTTATTTTTGGAATCGAATAAAATTCCCTGAGTGACTAAAGAATCGTAAACATCATCATCAGCCATTGCCTCTTTGATTGCTGACTTAGAACCATCCATTTCCAAAAACAAGCGATTTTTCAGGTACTTATCAATTTTAGCTTGGCTATCAATTTTGTCAGGTTTCAACCGCACCGAATTCTTGACCCCAGATATTACCGGATATCCTTGATTAGCTTTGGTGGTTAACTGTTTAACCGGAATCACCGCATCCTTTTCCTTGTGACCACTAGCATTGGTACTGCTATTACCACAGCCGGTTAAAAATATAACGCTTATTAACCCGGTTAACATAAGTCCTTTTTTCATCGAAATCCCTCCATTAGTTGTGAGTAGAATCAACGACACTGCCTTGATGTTTCGTGTCATCGTGGACATACCTTAGCATTGGTAAACGTCACCATCTGTCGCTAAATTAGTTAATTTTCCTTTTTCCTTATATGTAAATTAGTTTTTCTTTGCGATATAATAAACACATTATAGTAACCGCTTTCTGTCGACTGGATATCGCTGATTTTTTAATTTTCTATCTGTTTAACGACATATTCTGTCGTCAAGACACCGTATACTATGTTTGTTCAATACTAAATACAGAAAAGGTAGGTCTTTTACATGACAACTTTACCGTTTAACAATCTCGATAGCTGGGCAATTTGGGATGTTCCTTCAGATTTACCAGAAGATCCAGCAGGCAAAGAAAAAGCTTTTGGTGAAAACTATCAACCAGAAACATTCCCATCCGCACAGTTACCCAATGATCTTTCTGCTTATCTTAAACAAACTAAGTATGTTTTGATTGGCATGAACCCAGGTAATGCAGTCATCGACCACCCCGCTGATCAAGCTTTTCTGAATTTCCATGGTCAAAAGAAGAGTATGGATTATCGCTTGGCTGCAGCCACATATGGCACTGATCTGTGGGGCGCCTTTATGACCGACCTCTCACACACAATCGACAGTAAAAGTAATAACGTTGAGATTACGGAAAGTGATGTAGCTGAATTGGAACAGCACTTAGATGAGCTGGGAATTCCTAGTGACGCTACCTTAGTTGCTTTAGGTAACAAAGCATTCACGCCACTTTCAAAATTTGCTAAGAGACCTGTAAAAACCATTCCACACTACTCAGGATCCAACGGTCATTGGAAAGCTGAAAAAGTTCACGAAAAAATTTTAGAGGTTACACAACATTAATCAAAAATAGACCTGATGTTTGAAAAAGCACCGGGTCTATTTTTGTGAACAACGCTGACACTATTCAAAATCAATTACATATCGCAACTCAAAAAATAATGAGTTCAAATAGCATTGCGTCCCTTTTATCGTTATTGATATCGCTCTATCGTCCGCTTAAGTTCCTCACGAATTTCATGCCTAAGATATTCAGGCTTCACTCCCGATACCAAGGATCCCTGACTCATCAACCAAAGCTTAGCCCCTTGTCTAGCCACGTTGGGACACTTGATTAATACCTCACGGGACCCATCCTCTGAAGTACGTATTTGCTTAACACTGCTTTCAGGAAACCGATCCAATGCCGTTTGCGGGAAACCACGGTACCAAAATTCCAACGTGGTGTCGCCACCGCCAGATAGGAGATACGTCTTTTTTCGTAACTCGCCGACATCTGTTTTATCAGTTCGAGGCACTGTTACTTTGCCACTATTTGTACTACGGAATGTGATGAACCGATCCAGCCGATAAATTCTACTTTTCTGATGTTCATCGTCATACAGCAGAACATAAAAATAGTTCTCTGAAAAATACAGGCTCAGAGGGACCCCTCGCCGTTTTTTTGTTGTACTGGAATTAGGGACACTGCTTTGATAGGTAAATTTTATCGTTGCCTTTTTATCTATCCATTCCGTAAAGCGTTTCACACGATCAATCAAATCTGGCACCGTTTTTACTGGATAATACTTACTAAGTGTTTCTATGGTTTGTCGCTGCAAAAAGTCTCGCTGTTTTGGGGTCAGATAGTGTTTTAAGTGCTTGACGATTTTTTCCACATTATCTTTATTGAGAGCTCTTGATCCAATCAAAACTTTAATGACTACTAAAGCTTCCTCAACCGTAAAATCGTCCATTTTTTTACTTTGGGGATAGTCCGGATCATCTGATCTATATCGTAATTGATACCCAGGGATTGTTTGATCAAATTTCACAGTATAGGCACCCACATCGGGCAAATTTTTCATCGCCTGTCTCATCGCCCTTAAATCCCGCTGAATCGTCCTTTGATCACCAATAATAAAAGCATCAGTTACATCTTCTATGGTGAAATAATGTTTCCGAAATAGCCATAGCATCTCACCGGTAACTCGTGCTCTAATATCAGAATCCCACTTCACTTTCTTTTCGTTATTTTGATTGGCATCTGTTTGTTTATCCATTTGGGTAACTTCCCTTCTAGATACAACTTATCTTTCAGCATTAATATAGGCGGTCATAACGTCATTTGACGTCGTTTCTTTAGCAACAATATTAAACACAATTTTATTTTTTTAATTAAAAAATTGGTTACTAGCGACGTATACTGTCGCTGAACCTCAGTATACTATATCTACCGGTTAAGGAAATTCTAATTTACCAAGAATGGAGCGTGTTTGTCTATGTATCCGTATGAAGAAACCAGATATACCAAAGCTGTCACACTAAGTGGTGCAATTGAATTAAATCGGCGCCTTAAAAAAATCTCCGACCATTTAGCCGTTATGTTTCAACCTGAATTTATCATCGGTACCGGTGATGACCGAACACTGGTTGATGCCAGTTTCACTATTTTTTGGCGTGACAAAGATATCGTTTCGAAACCACTCCGAACTTTTGAATTAGGCTTTCTTGCTATCCCAGCTCGTCAAACTCAGGAAATCACTAATGCGGCCCATCTATTCGACTCAACTATCGCTACTCAAATTAACGAAACTTGTAACACTTTTGAAAATAACTTCATGCCTCTAGAACAATTCATTCCTGATAGATTAAACCCTTCCGAGCCCGATCTCCCGTTTGATTTGATGATTCTCGATAGTAGCCTTGACAGTTTATTTCCTTATGTTCGTACCTCACCGATTAAATCCACTGAGCTGAACCTGGACGATCCGCAAGCCCCCCTTGTAGATGATAGTGATGCTTCAATTCCCTTTTGGATCGATGATCTTAACCAGGAAAAATGTTTAAACTTAATCCGTACGGCTACAAAACATCAACTGACCGATTTGAATAATGAAAGTGATAATATGGATGATTTTCTATGTTGGTTCTACCGCGACTTTACTCAGTTTCAATCCTTTATTTTTAAATTTCTTCAGTCTCACCATTACGATACTATCCCTCAAAAGCTGACAATTGATTTGAATGAATTACAATATGAATCTTTTCTGAATGATTTGCGATATGAATCTGATGACGAATATGTGTTTGATGATAATTTCTATCCTGACAATATTCCGTTAACAACCCTTCGTTGTGCTTATGATCAAACAATCAACGGGCTACAAGTTCTAGCACTTCAGCGATACCAAGCCTACCGCATCCCCAGCCAATCTATTTCAGCAATCGTTACCTATGCTGATGACACTCAGGAGTTAACGATGACGTTAACTCACGTCCCTGAAATGATTCAGGCCTGGAAAAAATAGGTTTTAATAGTCATCCTGCCAATTTATGCCGACCCTTTTGCCAATTCCAAACGAGGTATTTAATGATGGAAAATTCTGAATTTTGCGACCATGCTGATTTAAACTATGTCGTTTTTAACGTCACCATTGATGACATGTCTGACTTGTCACATGGTGGCTTCTACAAATTGTTACAGCCAGTGGAAGAACCATTTCAATTTTTATTTAACCAAGTTACTTACACGGACGACTCAGCACAGTTAATTCTAACAGCCTTATCGTTGACAGAGGTACCGCTTTACTCAGTCGCAACCACTTTCCTTGATTCTAAAGACGGACTGCATTACATCATTACTAATCAGGGACATGGTCGTGCTCCCATTGACATCCCATGGTATGATGAGCCCGAGAGTGGTAACACGCTGAGCGAAACGGTCAGTTTGAAAATTCGAGACAAAGCCCTCTGCCAGTCTGAAGATAAAGTCCGTCATTATTTGGAATCAATTTCGGACACCGTTAATTTAGTCATTATTAATAAAATTGATGTTTTTCCAAGAAAAATTTCTCGCGTACTATTTACACTCATTTCTCTGGACGAAGTCACTGAAGCTGATGTTTTCACTACTGATAGTCTTCTAGGAGATTTCAAACGTTTTCGATACCGCATTGACGATCATTGTTTAAACATTGGCGAGAAAAGATTAAAAGTTTGGTATTAATTTCTTGGGTAACTAAATCTTTCAAATATAGAAAAAAAGCAATTCACAGATTAACACGCAATCTGTGAACTGCTTTTTTCTATATCCATTCAATTATTGAACGTTATCCAAATCATTCGGATTCAACCGGTGCTGATACAAGCTCTGATCCGTCTTATCAACGTCCGTGCTTAAGGCATCTTCAATCACCTGTTGAACTTCTTGCATATCCGTCTTATTAAAGAACGGCACCGCAATCGTGTAGCCGTTACCGCTTTTTTCAATTTCCAACTGGGTCATAATACCGTTTAAGAACATCCCTACACCTAGAACCATCAAAATCAACCCTAATAGTACGGATGCATCCATTGCAGCGAAACCAAAGAAAAACAATATAATCCCCCAAATGAAACGACTTATTTTATACGCTGTATTCAACGAAACGTTAGAAATGTTTTTCAACGGTACGTTTTGAGTATGTGAGCCCGCTGGAAAAACACCTAAAACCGTATTCTTTTCATTAATTCTGACAAACCGATAATCCACCGAAATCTGGCCCTTGACCCAAAATAACAGGGCACTAGCTGAGAACTCCTTTTTGATCCACGTATTGCCTCTTGACTTCGTGTATGTCGTCTCTTCGGGTTCCGATTCTTGCGGCTGTTCAACTTCAGGTTCCGGTTTAACCTTAGCCTTAGGTGTTTCCACAGCAACATGTGCTGTTGGTCGCTTAGCTGCGGTAGTTTCCCCTACAGAACTCACCTTTTCAGCACTATCGCCCATGTTTGCCACTAATTTATGCCCGCAATTCGGACAAAAGCGCATCTCTTTAGATTCAATCTTAGCACCACATTTAGGACAAAAATTCATGATGATTCCCCCTATAATAAAGTATGAAAGCGATTCTCCTCAAACAAATTAAGTATACTCTCCCCCGAATATCGGGACAACCTAATAATTAAGAAAAGATTAAGATTTGATGTGCTTTAGATTGTGCAATTTCCCTTTGAATCAAAAAACAGCTATCAGAATGATCAACATTCTAACAGCTGTCTAAATACTAGTTATTTTCTGGCATCACCAAAATTGGCTTGATAACTTTCCCCGACTTAGAATCTTCAATTGCTTCATTGACGTCAGCTAAATCATAGAACTTAACCAATTTATCAAATGGAAATTGTCCATCTTGGTATAGCTTGATCAATTTTGGAATAAATAATTTAGGGAGTGATGATCCTTGTAGGACACCGCGAACCGTCCGTGCGGGAATCAGAATATCCTGCGCGATATTGAAATTGCCTTCAAAAGCCCCGCCAATAATCCCAATCTGACCGTAGATGCCAGTTGAGCGAACAGCGTTTTCAGCTAAACCATTAACGCCAGCTGAAACAACGCCAAACTCAACACCGCCCGCACTAATCTTATTCACTTCGGCTGGTACATCAGGCGTCTTCTTACTGTTGATGACGTTGGTTGCGCCTAATTCAAGCGCCATCTCAAGTCGGCTATCAACCACGTCAACGGCAATGATTGGGTCACAATGAGCAACTTTGGCAGCCATGATTGCGGCAAGACCAACCGTACCAGTCCCGAAGATAACGATGCCGTCGCCTGGTTCTGGTTTCAAGTCGTTCAAAACGGTTCCTGCACCCGTTTGCAGACCGCATCCAAGAGGACCAAGTAACTTCAAATCAACATCTTTAGTCACTTTAACCACGTTTCTGGCTTGCACTTTCATGTAGTTACCGAAAGAACTTTGCTGGAAAAATGAACTCAATGCTTCACCATCAAGTTCGTAGCGGGTACCACCATCAATATCCTTGCCCTCAAAGTTTAGCTCATTCATCCGCTCGCAAGCGTATGGCCGGCCAGCAACACACTGTTTGCAGGTTCCGCAACTAGCATACGAAACAGTAACGTGATCACCCTTTTGGAATTCAGTCACACTTGAACCAACAGCTTGCACAATCCCAGCACCTTCATGGCCCATAATCATGGGAATCGGTGCAAAGCCTGTGGGACCACCATTGATTTCTTGAATATCCGCACCACAAATCCCACTTGCAACGGTTTTAACTAATAGTTCGTCAGATTTTAATTTGTCATTTAAATTAACGTTTTTAACAACGAGAGGATCGCCTTGTTTTAACGCAACTGCAGCTGTAATTTCCATGATAATACCTCCATCAAAGTTTGATACTTATTTCACAACCATAGATTATCATGGAAATACCCGCTAAAATGTATCAAATTCCACCAAAATGTCACTATTTAAATAGCAGCTCCTGCCCGTTAGTCAACGTTAAAAATAACTGAATCAGCGTTTCAATATGAGTATGACGATGCTCGTCACTTAAAAAGCTCACCAAAAACATGTAAATGGCTCCCGCGTAGGTGTTACTAATATAGGTTTCATTCAAATGCACAACGTTATTCATCTTCATGATTTCACGATTCATAAACGCCACGTTATCAATAAAAACTTCACGCAGGCCTGACCACTCGATCAGTGCAAAGAATTCCCGATGATTGTCCCAATATGACAACAGAAAACTAATCATTGATTGCGCATCCAGTTTAGAAGTTTGGGTGAAGTGGTGCAATGCGTTTAGTTTAAATTCATGGATCCGCGATGTGATGATTTCGTCTTTATCTTGATAATGCCGGTAAAATGTTTGACGAGACAATCCAGCATACGAAGCAAGCTGCTGAACAGTTAACGTCCCGTAATCCAAGCCCTCTGATTTAATCTGCAGCAGTGCCTGATAAAACTTTTCCTTGCTCTTATCTTTCGCCGTTATTTGAGTCATTTTTTAACCTCGATAACCTGATTTGATACCCAAATTATAGCATGGCTAAACACCTATAAGACAATCTGTCTCTGCTCATCAACAACTATGTGGTAATCAATCGGATTAGCCTACACATTAATAATCACGATGCCCACCCTGTTTAACAAATTCCCAACTTTCACTGACGTTTTTACTCATTCGGTTTAACAACGATTTGACTTGCTGAACCTCGTCGTCACTGAAACCCGTCAGCGCAACCTGAGTTGAATAGTCGTTTTCTGCCTTGATTCTAGGGTAAACTTCTTGCGCATATTCAGTGGGCCAGATGTGTTTGATTTTGCGATCATGGTCATCCGTTTCACGGCGCACAAACCTATTTTCTTCTAATCGCTGTACCGCTCGAGTGGCCGTTGCCCGATCCACCTTAATCAAATTAACCAACTCGGTTTGCGTTAACCCCGGGTGTTCACAGATTCGTGTGAGGTACATGTACTGACCGCGCGTCAGGTGATACTGTTTAAATTCAATATTGGCGATGCCATCTAGTGCTTTGGCAATGACACCGATGGTTCTCAATGGATCATCGCTCATTTAAGCTACCGTAAACGTGTCAACATCAGCGTCAACACCAAATTCAGTTTGAAGTCGTGCCTTCATTGTGGTCACTGCTTCAGCCTGACGCGCACGTTGTTCTGCGTTAATCGCTTCGATGACTAAAATAGCATCCGTAGTTTTTTCTGTTAGCATAGTCCGTTCGCCATCACGCCAGTTGAAACAACGGCAGACTGCCCCAATTTTATCGTAGTAAATCACTTCACCAGGCAAAGCGGGTTCGTCTTCATCCACACCCAATGGCTTAAAGGCCTCGCCACCCTTAGCGACTCCAAGGTGCATTGGCCCATCGATGGTAGCTAAATCTTCGCCACCACAAGGAACGCCAAATTCCAGCGAAACGCTATTGTACACGTCCACTAACGGATTGATTGGGGAAAGCGTCTTGCCCTGATCTACTCGCTTTAATAAAGCTTCGATGGATGACCGAGCGCCCTTCTTTTTCTTGAACTTACTGTAGGCATCACGCCATTGTGCGACTACCGGATTATTGCGGAAAGTATCTTCCGTCAAATACTGGTGAGACTTCGCCATAGCATCATCTAATAAAGCTTGAAAATGTGGATCTTGTGACTCATCAACAGTGTTATTTAAACCATGAACAGTTAAGGTATTGATTTGGGCATCCGGAAAAAGATCCCAAAAAGCTGGATCAACAACTAAATTAGCCATATTGACACATCCTAAATTAGAATTTAGTACTTGCATTTGCAACTACTGGTTAACTTGATTTTACATTAATGCTCTGTCGGTTGCAATCTACACTTAATAAAAACCAGAATAGCGTATTTGAAAATTCGCCATTCTGGTTTCTAAAGTTTAATAATGTCAATGTTTAAAGGTCTTTTACATACCAAGCAGTACATGCCTTGTGGGCTGGTTTATCTCCCAAAGGTTTATCGAGCTGTGTAAAGCCAACGTGCGAATATAATCCCCGTGCTGACGTATAATTCAAAAACGTTTCTATGTAAAATTTTTCATAACCGTATTCCTTAGCGGTCTTCTCTGCCAAAGTTTCTAATTGATGGCCGATGTGATGCCCTCGAGCAGCCGGTGTTAGGTATAACTTTTGAAATTCCGCCGTGTTGGGGTATGAAAATGGACCAAGACCGGCGCCACCCACTAATTCACCGTCAACTTCTGCCACCCAGTACTTCGCTTTATCCTGCTGTGCGTAGTGCTCTGCTAAATGATCCAGAACCTCATCATAATACGGTGAGTCGGGTAAATCATTGCCATACTCACGAATAGCAGCTTGAATAATCTTTTTGATCTGTGCGTTATCCTTTTTCTCGATTGGTCTGATTTTCATGCACAATTCCTCCATTTAGTAGTTAGCGTTCAAAACATCATGAACTAACTACAAAGTTTACTTCACTTTTAAGCAACTGGCTATCCTTTTTACATTTCACTGCTGAAATTTTATTTGACCATCAACCTGCCCCAACACGCCATCATCCACGTACAATTTCAGTCATTTGAGTTTACAAAGGGCCCCTGAAAGCGCTCTATATCAACAATTCGCACTATTTCTGTTGATTTGTCAATTATTTTTAGGTAAAACGGAATTTTCTATTGGAAAAGTGTTATACTTCATTTTGGGGACAAAGAGCAGTTCCAAGAGAGAGAGCCATAGGACGTAGAAAAAAGTTTATCAGGGCTATAAACAAAGACGTGTTGTTAATCAACACGTCTTTTTTACTGTCTTCAAAATAAGTACAGAAAAATAGCCCCAACAGTGATTATCTGCTGGAACTATTACTGTTTCCTTATTCAATAAGTACCGCGATGGATGATGCCATTATTGAGTAATGTACTCGCTGATCAATTTCCCTAATTTTTTATTCAACTGCCGATCAGGAAATAAATCGACGAAGACTTCAGCACCGCCGTTGATAATGATGCCCGTATCGCCCTCATTAGTATAAAAAGGTGCGTTCGGTGCTTTTTCCTTACGCCAACTAAAAAGAATAATTTCAATCTTCGAATTATTGTAAATGCTGATGAGTTTAGCTGGGGTTACTGCTTCTGCAAATTGCTGCTGCGTGATTTTTAAGCAATCGTAGAAATCTTCTACTGGTTTCTCATCAACCACATAGCCACCGCCAAAGTCATTTTGCACTAAAAACTGGTCTAACTTGCTAGGATCCACATTATTAGCAGCTAAAAAATCAGAAATTTTTCGAGTCGTTATTATCATAGTTTATTCCCCTCTACAAATATTTACATTCCTATCTAATAATAGTTTACCCCAAAATGATTGGTTTTTGTTTAATCTATTCATCCTTAATGTTGTAACTAAGTGTGTATCTGGATTTTCTCTTCTCCATACAAGAACTCACCCTAGAGGACACAAGCGTTATTTATCCGCTTGTCTGCTCCAGAGTGAGCATAACCCATTATTTGTATGCAAGTTATTTTAGCGTCAGTTCAGTGGGTAACACTAAAATTTATGATGTCTGAAATCTTCAATCATCCGCCACGTTAAACTAAGCGTCTTATCATCATGGGGAATCTTGTCACGATCAAACCACTGTGCTTTAGAAAGTTCATCAGTTTCGAGTTCAATTGGCAAATTCTTATCTAGTTCAGCCGTGAAACCCATTAGCAACGAATGACTAAACGCCCAGGGCTGACTGCCGTAATAATTGATATTATGCACAGAGAGTCCGACTTCTTCTGAAACTTCTCTCTTAATTGTGTCCTCAAGTGTTTCACCTATTTCGACATAGCCAGAAAGCAACGCATATTTTTGGTATCCCGTTAGAAACTTTGTTAGCAAGATTTTATCACCATTGGTAATTGCTAAAATAATTGCTGGTGAAATTTCAGGATAAATTTTTTGCCCACAGAATCTACATACCAATGCCCGCTCCTGTTTATCTTGGACCAAAGGCTGCCCACAAAACCCACAAAATTTGTGAGTTTCATACCACCATCCAAGGTGAGCTGCGGTAGCGATAGCGAAACTAAGCCATTGCGGCTGTAATTCTCTTAACGCTTCCACGGATTCAAAACGATACTCGTTACTTTCGTTCACGGACTTCGTAATCAAAAAGAATGAGGTACCATCAACAGATAGTAGATAGGTATAATCATCACTGTCAAAATGCCACTCTTTGTCAGAAAATTCAAACGTTGGTAGTTGATCCGATTTTAATAAAAGTACCCGTTTGGAAGAATAAACGACAATAAAATCATCCTTTTTAGGCGTTCGTGCACGGTGATACTGATTGTCCAAAACCGTTGGCGCTATGTCTTGCAACATTTTGAATACAGTCCTTTCAAATAGGTTAAAAATCTTGCCTTGCTCTAATAACTATATCATTGGGCAAACAAAAAAATGGGGATGCTAGTAAAAATACTGTTGTTTTATAACATTTCTCTCAAATTTAGTAAATGAAAGTGGTGTAGCGATGACGCTGTAGAAATAATCTCCTGCCGGAAAGTCAGCTGAGGATACTGAATCAGTTTGTTTCTGACAGTCGGTCGAACCACAAAGCCAACGTACTCAACAGAAAAGAGCCAAGTTCATCTCACATGATCTCAGCTCTTTCGCTATATAACGGTAATTTTATTAAGAACAAAAAATTCGAAGTCAATCCCAATATTCAATCAAATTACACTTTAAATTCTCGAATCAGTCGTTGACGTTGTGCCAATGACTTCTTTTCCACTTGCGAAAAGCTGTACCACTTAAAATGGAAAAGTTTCGTCTTAAGAAACGTCCCTCGAAACATCGCTTTTAAAAGTGGTGCGCCAATCACCCAACGATAAATCCAACTTGGGGTGCTCATCGTGGTAATCACTTTGATTTTAGGTTGCCGAACGAGTTTGGTTTGCATCGATCCAGCCTGATACAGACAGCCCTTTGCGTAAACTTTATCGAGAAAACCCTTCATCGTTGCTGGCATGACTTCCCACCAAATCGGGAACATAAAGATGATTTGATCCGCATCTAATAATCGCTTTTGATAGTCTGCAACTTGAGCGTTAATGGGCACTCCTCGTCGCCAGTTCGATAAGTCTTCAGCGGACATCACTGGATCAAAATGATCAGCGTGGAGATCGATGAGGTCCACTTCTGAATGTTCAGCCTTCAGCTGTGTAATAACCTGCTTGTAGATTGCTGCAAGAAAGGAACGTTGATGCGGTACATTTTCACTAGCAGTACTTGTATATGGGTGGTCGAAGATAATGACTGTTTTCATTTTTAATTTGCCTCACTTGTTTTTTTGATTGAGGTCAGTTTAGCATCGCTCGATCATAGGCACATTAACTTATGTTAATTTCAGCGAAAAATAGAAATAATCATATAACAGTAATTGGTTGAGACGCCTATTCTCATAGCATCTAAGTTGTTTCTTTGTTTGCGAAATTTCTCTTTAAATTATCTATTCACACCGTCTCTGACACACAACGTAGTATACGATCGAAGCAACCCCAATAATGACCATTGTCAAATTCGTCCAGGACATATCTAATACAAGATCGTTATCCCATTGATAAAGCAAACAACATAATGTGAATAGTCCCATGAACCAAGCAGGCAAATAATATTTAGTACGCGATAACCAGAGTGTCACAATTGCCAGTACGCCAAAAATAACAACGGCTAAAGCTGTCACCATCGAAAAATTGGTAAAAGCTGTAAAAAAGTTCAGGTTAAGGCCCACAAGCCCCATTGAATAAGTCAGTGAATACAAACCACTGACAAAGGCCAGCCAAGCCGTCATTAAGCTTAATAGTAAGATGTTCATGTTGTTCTGCTTTTGATGAATGATTACTTTCAATGACAACACTCTCTCCCATTGAACACAACGTTTTTGTTAAGCTTATCACATGAAAAATTGTTGCACAAACGTCACTAGAGATTTTCACGCCCTTACCACCGAAATTTAAACGAGCGGAGGAACATCTCCTAAAACCACAAAAAAGCCGTTTGAAGCAACTGCTTTAAACGGCAAATATAATTTCGCCCCCGAGGACTCTACCCAGAAAAAATAAGATTTATCAGGATTAGTATGAATTAGTAAATCGCCACAATAATTGGATTTACGCAATAGTTACGATAGCTAAGATAATATATTCTAAATAGTTTTTCTGTAAGAATAATGTTAATGAGAGCAATAAAACGTTACGTAAATTGAGTAATACCGGTGAGTCAGCATCCTGTTCAACTACAATTTTGTTAAATTAACCATTAGTAGTCGAGTTGCTTTTAAATCCAGACAACAATTCTGGTACAAATTCAACCGAATTTAGTTAATCTTAAAAAGGCCACCGACAGAGAGTCAGTGGCCTTACAGTTCTAGAATATTTAATTAAGCGGGAAAGACCGTCATCGGAAGACTATTTTATTAACAGTGAATTCTCAAAAGAGACTAACGTCACCTGAGGGTTCAATTGTTGTCTATCCCACCCCTCTGAATAAATCATTCAGCAACCAAATCATTTGTAATTCCCATCAAAAGCAAGTTTAGAAACCTTGGTTGATTTAGCAATGTGCAACTTGTGAACGTGTAGTTTATTATATTCAAATGCATATCTAGATACACTCTTCAGTCCTTTATTGAACTTAACCGTTTTTAATTTATTCGATACAAATGCAGCAGTTCCGATAGATCGAAGAGATGATGGACAATTAAGGGTTGTCAGCTTATTATATGCAAATCCACCCCAACTGATACTAACCAACTTTTTGTTGAGCTTTAGAGACGAAAGCTTGTTAAATTCAAAGGCATCTTCACCAATATACTTTAGGTCTCTCGGAGCAGTGAACGATGTCAGCCGAGCATAGCTAAAGGCATCTTCGCCAATTGAAGTTATTGTGTCAGGTAAATGAACTGATTTTATAGCTCCGAAATTCGAATCAAAAGCGTTTTTTGCAACCTTGGTTACCGTATACGTTTTTCCATTATCTGAATCCACAACTTTTTCTGGAATAACGACATTAGCTGGATTGGTATGTTCGTACCCGTCTGAATCGTCAATTCCGTAAACCGTAGCCTGCTTACCAGTCCCTACATACGAGAAGCCTTGATATGCAAAAATATCCTTAGCTGAAGCATGCTGTGTATTAACCCCTAAAAATAATACTGCCGCTAAAGAAACTAGTAACAGATAAAACATATTCCCCTTTTTCATACGTTTTTCCTCCCCATTACTCAAAACAAATCTTGAATTTAAAGCACAGGTTAATTTTAAGTTAAATGATTACCTGAGTCAAAATTAAAGTCGATTTTTAAATGATAGCCATCATTGGCATACTGCCAGACTTGAGAATTGTCGATCTCAGGTTGAGTCACCGTATGAAGCTACCCATATTACCGGCTGATATTTTACCTGACCGCGCCTAATCCGCTGACGATTAAACCAACTAGCTGAGGTCTAGACGAACAAATAATGGGTCCCATGCTGATTAAGTAGATTACATACAAAGACTGATTTACCACATCATTAGCGTACCATTAACAGATAGCTCACTGAGTCAGGTTCATAAATCTATTCAGCTGATCAATACAAAAACATCTAAGTCTGTGATTAAACTATCCGTAGCCTTCTTTAGCTTTAAAAGCTTGCCGAATATTTACCGAAAAATATTCGGTAAATATAGTAATCTACGGACAGTAAAAAAATAAAACGCTGATATATCAACGTTTTATTTAATCATATTAAGTTAAAAAACACCAATTGCGCCCCCCGAGAGTCGAACTCGGATCATGAGGACCGAAATCTCATGTGCTATCCATTACACTAAGGGCGCCCAACACAACTATGATAGCGGTGTTGAACTATGATTTCAAGTCTAACGCATACCCGCGATTCTTGTAGCTGCCTCTTGCAGGTATAAGAAACAGGCATCGTTGCTTGCCTTAAAATCCGTCACAAACGAGTCCGTCTGCGGCTTAATCGTCTCAATGGGCTGTTTCATAATATCAATCACTTCAATATTATCCCCTGCCCACTTTGCTGAATCGTAGTGACCTTCTTCAGCAAATTCTAAATAGGCTTGAAATGAGGCTAATACTGTTCTTTTAATAACTTCGGCTTCCGTCACGGTCTCACCGTTAGCTTGACGGCGAGCAACTTCTTTTTCGACTTCTGCCATGGTTTCTGGTACATCAATTTCCATGAGTAATTCCTCTTTCTGTCATAGTCTTCAACACATTTTAGCATGTTACATTCCAAAACTCCTGTTAAGTTTCCTTGAAGAAACGATATCGATTAATACATCTTAACAATCATTAGTAATGAAGGAAAGCGTTGGCTCTTCTCCAGCTACAAAATGAGCAATAAATTAAAAACTCCTCTGCAATTTCTCATTAAATCAGGTAAACTAGTGATAAAGAAACTACAATTTGTAAGTAAACGAGGAGATTACTATGACACTCTTATATCGCAGTACTCGCGGCACTGCAGACGAGGCCTTAACCGCATCCGCCGCAATCCTACAGGGGTTAAGCCCAGACGGTGGCCTTTATGTTCCAACTGAAACACCCCAACTCGATTTAGATTTAAACGAACTACCAAACATGTCCTATCAAGAAGTTGCCTTCAAAGTACTCAAAGCATTCTTGACCGACTTCACAGATGACGAAATCCATAACTGCGTCAATGCAGCCTACGACGATAAATTTGACGACTCACTGATTGCGCCAGTCACTCACCATGGCGATGATTACTATTTGGAGCTCTTCCATGGCGCTACTATCGCCTTTAAAGATCTGGCGCTGTCCATTCTACCTCACCTTATGACAACGGCAGCCAAGAAGAATCATTTTAAGAAAGAAATCGTGATTTTGACTGCCACGTCTGGTGACACTGGGAAAGCTGCTATGGCTGGATTTGCGGACGTTGCTGGCACCAAAATCATCGTCTTTTACCCGAGCCAAGGCGTTAGTGCCATTCAAAAACAGCAGATGATTACCCAAGTGGGCGAAAACACCTACGTAGTTGCGATTAACGGTAACTTTGACCAGGCTCAAACTAACGTTAAAGAAATTTTCAACGATAAGGATTTTGAAGCACAACTCGATGCTCACGGATTCCAATTCTCGTCAGCCAACTCTATTAATATCGGTCGGTTAGTGCCCCAAGTCGCTTACTATTTCTACGCTTATGGTCAACTGGTTAAACAAGGTGCCATTAAAAATGGTGATACCATTAACTTCAGCGTGCCAACTGGTAACTTCGGTGATATTTTAGCGGGTTATTACGCTAAACAGTTAGGGTTACCTGTCAACCGCTTGATTTGTGCTTCAAACCAAAATAACGTCCTGACTGACTTCTTTAAAACTGGTTACTATGATCGTGTCCGTCCATTTTTCACAACCACTTCTCCATCCATGGATATTTTGGTCTCCAGTAATTTGGAACGGCTCGTCTTTCACGCAACTGGTGAAGATGCCACGCAAACAGCTGCTTACATGCATGAACTAGAAAAGAACGGTCACTACCAGGTTAAACCGGCCGTCCTTGAAAAACTGCAAGCTACTTTTTCAGCGGACTTTGCTAGCGGTGATGATGACCAGCAAGCCATCGCTAACGTTTATACCACCACGGATTTCGCGATTGATCCTCACACCGCCATTGCAAAGGCCGTCGCGGATAAATACCGGCAAACAACCAACGACAAGCATCCGATGGTTATCGTTTCAACTGCCAGTCCATATAAATTCCCCAACGCGGTTCTCAGCGCCATTGAGGGCCATCAAGTTGAAGTTGACGGCCTTGACGCTGTGAAACAACTTCAAAACCACATCAACGTACCGCTGCCAAAAGCCATTGAAACCCTCTTCCATGCCGAAGTTCGCCACAACACCACGGTGCAGCCTGATAAAATGCAGGCAGCGATCACAAAAATTCTAAAAATTGACTAAGTAAAACTATTCAATTTATACAAATACAGTTATACTTTAATAGTCAACTTTTTAAGTAACCGAGGTGAAAGTTTGTGGCAGATGTTAAGAAAGATTATTTAACCGTTTCAACCTATAACGCTATTCTCCATCGTCAGCTCCAACGTGATATGAATCAGCTGTTGATTAAGGATAAATTACCCGTTAACATTACGGAAATGTATCTGATGGTTCTGATTCTTGAGAGTCAGCCTGTCAGTCAACGACGCGCATCCACAACGCTAGCTGTCGATGAAGGTCTGATGACACGAATGGTCAAGCATTTAACTGCACTTGGCTTAATTCATAAAGAAGCAGCCGCCAACGATAAACGTGTTAAGGAATTGACACTTACCGCGGATGGCAAAAAGCTACTGGATTATGGTTTATCCAAGCTTGATGAGTGGTGGCAGTCTTTTGCACCCGATTTAAAAGAGATCGATATTAATACTCTTGGACGCGATTTATTTGATGTGTCAAAGGTTGTGCTGTCTGATCGGCATCAAACAACCTTAAACGGCAATCGTGTCGATAAGGAAATTAAAAATTAAATTCGTTTCTTAAATCAACTAAACACAGGATTCCGATAATGGTGATCAACTACCTATTACCGGAATTCTTTTTGCGAAAAATCGCTTAACTTCTCACTGGTATTCCAGTCACTAAACGACTACGCTAGACTTGAAGAAAATAGTAAGGAGTGGTTGAGATGACACGAACAATAAGCATTGCTCAGGCACGTCAGGGCGATTCACACACAATCCAAGAAATCGGTATTCCATCATTAGTCCTGATGGAACGGGCAGCTTTAGGTGCAACTGGTCGATTATTAAACGGCAACTTTGATTTGTCGGCCGTTTTAGTTTTTGCCGGTACAGGCAATAATGGTGGTGATGGCCTCGCAATTGCCCGAATGTTACATGTGCGAGGTGTTAAAGTTACCGTTATGCTCACGGGTGCGGAAGACCACACGTCTACTGAAACTGCACAGCAGCTTAAGATTCTGCATTACTATCAGATTCCTGTTATTCCAGCAAGTACTGATCTAACGGGTTACACCACGATTGTTGATGCCATTTTCGGCATTGGTTTGGATCGGCCGGTCGAAGGTAAATTTGCTGATTGGATCAATGCAATCAACGCTTCATCCGCTAAAGTTTTCAGTGTGGATGTACCTTCAGGATTAAACGCCGATACCGGTGAGCCACAGGGTGCCACGGTGAAGGCGACTGCTACCAGTTCATTTGCTTACGCCAAGAACGGTTTTGTTACTGATCAGGGTAATCAGTATACTGGGCAATTATACGTTGAAGATATCGGCGTGTACTTAGACGATCAATATGAGGGTTAGCTCAAGCAACCAAAAAGGCTTAGAAACGGTGATATTCACTGTCTCTAAGCCTTTTTGTCAATTAACTTTTAAGTTCAGGAAAATTTTCGCTGTGAGCCCTTATATGCCACTCTTTAAACGCTTGTTTTCACACTCTCTTAATCGCCCACGATTACCTTAATAGCTGCAGCATAGATGTCCATCGCTGTAAACATCTTTTCTAGTTCCCATTGTTCATCCACTTGATGCATATAGTCTGGTACTTCTGGCAACATTGCACCAAAGGCCACGCATTGGTTCATAGTTCGCGCATACGTTGCCCCGCCAGAAACTTGCGGTTCAGTATCATCTCCAGTAACCTCACGATAAACGGTCATTAGTTTTTCAACCAATTCACTGTCCTTAGGGACATATAACGGTGCCAAATAATCGAAATCTTCATAACGATATCCATATTCAGCAATCTTCTTTGTCATCTTCTCAATCAGTTCATCGTGGTCTACGGTTACTGGTATCCGCATATCTACCTGCATCCGTGTCTCTTCAGGACCGACTTCAATATTTGAAATATTAATCGTCAGATGCCCAGACGCTTCATCTGCTACTTCACCCATTAAATGAGTGCCGGTGGCATCTTCTTTGAAGCAACGCCCAATCAATCCCAGCGGTCCATCTGGGAAAACTTGATCCAGCGCCATTGCTAGTCGTAACACCGCGTTAGTCCCATTAGGTGCTAACATTGCGTGCACCGATTTACCAGTGACGGTAATGCCATCTTCATCCGTTTCATAGTCAAACCCGAAGCCGTCCAGCGCTGCTTTTACTTCCGCCAATTTTGGACCGTTGTATTGCGCTTTTGCAGGAACCGCGTTGAAGGCATGCTGCATCTTTAAGCTAAATGCCGTACTGCCTGGTCCAACAAAGTAGGATTGTTGCAGTCCTTTTTCAGCATAAGTCACCGGGAACTCAGAGTCTGGCGCGATACCATGAGTAATCGGTGCTTCTTTTTGCTGATAAACAGCAATTCCACGCCAGAGTGTTTCTTCATCCGTACCGAAAATGAAACGAATCCGCTCTTTGAAAGTCACGCCAGCATCCATTAAGGCCTTAACAGCATACAACGCCGCGATTGATGGTCCCTTATCATCTTGAACACCACGTCCATAGGCCACGCCGTTTTCAACCACCAGTTCAAAGGGATCATGGCTCCAGTCCATCACATCACCAGCTGGGACAACGTCTACGTGACCAAGAATACCAAATATCTCTTCACCTTCGCCGACTTCCGCGTAGCCGTAATTACCATCCGGGTCCGTATAAGTTTTAAACCCGAGTTCAGCGCAAATTTGCATCATTTCATCTAATGCATCACGGATTGGCTGACCAAATGGCGCACCCGGCGCAGGATCTGTTGTACTTGACGGATGTTTAACCACTCGTTTGAGGGCTTCTACAGCTTCTTTTTGATGGGTTGCTTTGATGTAGTTTTCCATGGTTGGGTCCTCCTTGTTTTGGGTGTTGAGAGTTTCTTCGATATTGTTTAATTTGGCTGTGCCAGGTAGAGAACTGCATGCAAGTCAGTGTTCTAACTGCTTTGTTTCGTACATTGCCTAATCAGGCTACAACAAGCAGAGAGCTGCATGTAAGGGGCAGCTACCTAAAATCCAAGTTCGGGATTTTTGGCACCCGCCCCTTACACTCCGCTCTCTAACCGCTTGTTTCCGCACCTTACTTAATTAGGCTCCTACAGACAGAGACTTGCACCTAAGCCAATACCGCTATAAATCCAAGCCCGGGATTTCTACCGGTATCAGCTTAGGCTCCAGTCTCTAACCGTCTGTATCCGCACCTTATAAAATTGCCAATACTCCCAAGAACACACTCGTCACAATGAACAGGTAAATCATCAATTTGGCGATCCACTTCCACCATACACTAATGTTGATGTGCGCAATGGCCAAGGCCCCCATCACAACACCTGAGGTTGGGGTAATCAAGTTTACCCAACCTGACGCTGCTTGGTACGCCGTGATAACTACGCTGCCATCCACGCCAGCAAATTTACCCATCGGTCCGATAATTCCCATAGTTGCTGATGCAAGACCTGAAGTTGACGGAATCAGGAACGACATTGGAATGTAGAAAATGTAGGTAATGATAATGAAGACACTTTCTGAGAGACCCTTAAGTCCCATTTCACCCCAATGAAGCACCGTATCAGTAATTAAACCGTCGTTCATCACCACTTGAATCCCACGAGCAACCGCCACGATGATGGCTACACTGAGGAATTCTGCCATACCGCCAAGGAAGGCGTGAATGAAATCTGCTTCCTTCATCTTATAAACAAACATCACCACAACTGCCATTAATAGGAAGAGCATGGTAATTTCTGAGAAGTACCAGTCACCCATCGGTACCATGTCGCTACCTAAAATGTTACCTAATACCGGAATACCAGATAGCCACTTCGTTGTACTTTCAAAGAATGTCCAATTACTATTAATCGTGCTCCAAGGAATCAAACCAACAATCATCAGCAGGAATGTTAAGCCAAATAGCGTGAGGACCCCTTTTTGCCGACCAGTCATAGTGCCGCTTTCATCCGCATCGCTGACTGAGAAACGATCCAGATCTGCTTGACGCTGTTCAAACACAGCTGATTTGCTTGGATCTTTTTCAACCTTTGACGCATACCGGTAAACATACCAGATGCTCAGTACCAGGGTAATAATCAGCAGCAGTAACCGTGGGAAGAGGCCCTGCCCCATCGAAATATCCAAGGTTTGACTGGCCACACCAGTCGCGAACGGGTTCACCGTTGAAGCCAAACAGCCAATTTGTGACCCAACTAAGATAATCGCCACGGCTGTTAAGGAATCAAATCCTACACCGATCATCACTGGAATCAGCAGTGGATAAAACGCAATGGTTTCTTCTGCCATCCCATATGTTGAACCGCCTAAAGCAAACAAAATCATCAAAATCGGAATTAAACGTTTTTCTTTTCCTTTATATTTACGAACAACAGCACCAATACCGTCATCCAACGCCTTGGTCTTGTTAACAACACCAAGGAAACCACCGATCACAAGAATAAATAGCGAGATTGAAATTGCGCCTTCGGTATGGTCGTTACCGATCATCCCGTAAATTGGTGCCATGAAGACGTCCCAAATACCTTGTGGGTTCGCCGTTACTGACTTATAAGTATGCGCAATAATATTACCAGCTTTATCTGTGTTATAAGCCCCTGCAGGAATAATCCAAGTGAGAATTGCCACTAAACAAATAATCATGAACAGAATCGTATACGCTGACGGCATTTTAAACCGTCTCTTTTTCGGTTCTACTTTAGGTGTTTGCATCGTCCTCATCTCCTTATCACTATTCTTTAACACTTTTAGTTTATCGGAGACAAGTAACCAAATTATGACTATTGTTTGAAAATTTTTAATTTTATACTAATTCTGAGCATTATTCTTTACTTATTTGTTTAAATCAAGCAAATTCATGTCATCGGTAAGTACCAAATACCACTACATATATGCTATAATCCTCTTGAAAACGTCATCACAGGAGGGATATCTATGACTGAAGAAGGATACATGAACATTCAAGACGCAGATCCAGATATTATTGTTGACCTGAAATACGCGACTACCGATAATTTCACTGGCCGAGTCATCTATGACTTTACCACCGCGATTGCCAGAATCGGTACGGCGAAGAAACTCGCCAAGGCCGCCAAAGCACTTAAAGAGCAAGGCTATCGTATTAAAGTTTGGGACGCCTACCGACCAACCGAGGCTCAGGAAAAATTATTTGAAGTCGTTTCTGACCCCACTTGGGTTGCGAAACCAGACCGAAATTACTCCCATCAAAAAGGCGTCACTTTTGACCTCACCCTCACTGACTTAGATGGTAAAGAAATCGAAATGCAGTCCGGTTTCGATGATTTCACAGGAAAGGCAGTCCGTGACTACCCACGAACCCCCACTCAAGAAAAGAACTTCCAGACCCTAGTCAAGGCTATGACCGATGCTGGTTTCGTTGGCTACGAAAACGAGTGGTGGGATTATCGCGATACGAATATGGATGATTATGGGCCATTAGATGCAAATCCAAACGACTTTGCGCACGCGTAAAAACCTGAGCCAACTATTAAACATTTACGCTAAAACTGACTATACTATTCTATGGTGATTACCACCTCCAAACGATCAACTCAAGTACGTGGCTCCGCAGAAATACGACCAGACTTGACTATGGTGATTGCCCCCAATCTGTAATGGATTGGTATTGAGTTAACTCAAAAAACACCGCCCTTTATGTGAAGGACGGTGCTTTTAGTTTCCTATTAAATTTACATTTACTAGGCTCAATGCTACAGTAGATTTGTACGAATATTAAGTGAGAAGGACACGTTTTGAATCGTAAACTATTAATTAGCACCGCTGCGTTGATTGCCGGATTAGGCATCGCGTATAGTAGCCTGCAAACACCAACGGCTTCAGCATCTTACCGAGTCGTAAAACGAACTGAGGACAATGCACCATTCTCGACGTTTTACCTTAAAAATAAACATAGTAACGCATACATGTGGAATTTATCCCACACGAAAAAGCTTCATAATTTAAAAAATTATCCTCACACAACCTGGTCTCGAACTTCAACGATTACCTTACAATCAGGTAAAAAGCGGTCAATCTACTATCAAGTTACCAATGGCCGTTACAACGGTTATGTCTGGCACGGTTACTTCAAGGCTGGTCAGAACCCTGACGTTTCATACAGAACCAACAGTGATAAGGAAGTTGTGTACAGCAGCATTCCCAAGAGTGACTGGAGTCAAGTGGGGTCAGAAACTGATTATACACTGAAGAAACCTCAACTAACTGGGCTTTCTTCGTACTCGGCATACGCTAAAAAACCAACCACTTCGCAAATTAACAAAGTGGTTGCCTTCATTAAAGCTTCGAACAACGCTGCCGGTATCACAGGCACTGGATCATTAGCACCCGACCATGACGGTGATCCAACCTACAATGGCTGGCAAAACTTCCGCATCGTTATGCGGCCGATTAGCTCATCAAAATCTAAGACCATGGTGCCATATGTCGAATACATGACCAACAACGTTATCGATGAAGGTACCGGTAATTCTTACTCAGGTAGCGAATGGGCAACAGCAGGAACCTTCAAAGCCTTTTACGATGCCGCCTCTGCCGTCAGCGTCAAGAGTTACGACTCAAACAAACAGCCGTCAGATACCGGTACAGTCATATTCACACCCATCAGTTACGCTTTACCTAGTTATGCCGTCGAAGACCCCTATTTCTACACTCAAGCTGATAAAATCTACACTCTAGCCAAGGGCAGTCTGTCAGTTGTTCAAAACGGCACTCAACTTGAATATGTCAAAACAGCCAACATTTTGAAGTTCCCTAATCAAATTGTTTATCGCAATGGGATTGCCTATGGTCTAGCTGATCCAACCCGTACCGCAGTTAATATCAACCATAGTAAGGCGACCCATTACCGTCAGATTGATCCAAACTTTACCTCACCTGCATTTAATGATGATGTTTATCGTAATGGCAAATGGACACAAAACTTCTCAGTTGTATTAGACGAAGACTGGGCCGAGAACGTTAATGGTGGTGCGGCTCTAAAACCAGCAACGATTATGCTGACTCAACCAAGTACAGATCCTGATAAAATCCCAGATTTCAATCCACCATATCCGGTTAAAATGGGCACGACCACGGCAGATGCTAACACGTTGCGTAACCTATATGCCCCAAGTAGTGTCTGGGCAAAATACCTGAAGTAATATTTTAATCATGCTTCAAAACTCAGATTCCGGCCATTTAACGCAAATAAGACCTATTCCGGCAAAGTTTCCACCGGAATAGGTCTTATTTGCGTTAAATTCTGGAATCTACCGCGTTTTGTCACACACTCTACTGTTCATTATCATCCGTAACTTGTTTAACAAACGAATGGTCTGGCACCCGAATCAGCGTGAACCGGTTGGCTAATCGACCCGCGTGAAGACCAATACCGTTTAGAAAATCTTTTTTATAGGTGGTTTCTACAACACCGACCCAAGCTTTTTGATGCTGCTTTTCCATCTGGTTAACTTTCTTGGCATCCCACTTATACGAGGATGCCACCAGGTTGATGGGATGTGGTCCCGCCGAAACGGTGGCACTGTCACCGGGAACAATGTCCTTTTCACCCTGAGTATAAAAGGTATAATACTGTGCCGGTTTACGGCCATTGCCCGTCTTAACGATGACGTAATCTGATTTACCTACAGCACTGGTGTCTAGGACCAGTGGCTTATACTGATAAGCAATAGTAACTCGATTAGGATTAAGTTGACTGACGTCTTGGAACAACGTTGCGTAACCCATCCCCCACAAACCCAGCAGGAAAATCACTAATTCAATACTCGATTTGGTTAAATTTTGCCACGACCAAGACCGTTTCTCCGTAACTAAAAGCTTCAGCCGGCGCACACGCATATCGTGCACCATCCAAATTAAGTAGATTAACAGTAGAAGCCAAAGCCCCATACCGACTAAATTCCATGCTGATTTCATGCTAAATTCTCCCATTCTTATCCATGATTTAATGCTTTTGTCACTTTGCCCCACCCGGAGAAGCGCTTAACTTCCTTTTAGGTTATCGAAAATGGGGTTCAAAAACAAGTCCTTAGGTAGAAATGTTTCCATGACCTATAATGTTATTATACAACATAAGTAGGGGGCTTTTGAAATGTGTACCAGTCTTACATTAACAGCTGCGGACGGCACCCATCTACTGGCAAGAACGATGGATTTTCCAAACGTTGATCCTTGGAAACCAACTATTCTTGAAGCCGGTACTGAATGGCGGCCAATTTTAGGCGAACAGCACACCAGTAAGTATCGGATCGTTGGTTCTGCTCGCCACTTGAACGGCCATTATCTCTTTGGGGATGGGCTGAATACTCAGGGACTTAGTTGCGCTGAACTTTATTTTCCCAACCGGGTTCACTACTACGATGAACCGCAAGCTGGCATGACGAACCTCACGCCTCAAGACTTCATTCTGTGGGTGCTTAGCCAGCACAGTACGATTGCGGAAGTCGCTGCTGACCTGGACAACCTTGCCCTTATCGGCAAGGTCTGGTACGCAGAAAACAAGGTCTATCCCTTCCACTGGTTATTAGCGGATAAAACTGGTGCAACGGCAGTGTTAGAGCCCACTACCCACTCGCTGACCTTAATCAGTGATCCACTAAACGTGCTGACTAACACACCTGAACTCGCTAACCATATTGAACGCGTTAACAACTTTTTGAATACCGATGCCATTCATTTACGATGTGCGGCTAGTCAGTGGTTAACTGAAAACAAGCCGTTGCCAGAAGGACCCATTCCCACCAACCGGTTTATCAGAACCACGATCAACCTGTGGGGCCAACCCCAACCAAAAACAGCTCATGATGCGGTTGCGCGTGCAGATTCGATCCTTCAACAGGTAATTATTCCCAGACAAGCAGGCAAACAGCCGACTAATCATAATTTTACCCACTATATTAGTATTATCGACACGTCTCATTTAAGTTACTTACAGTTACCAACTGATGGCACACCAAAATCAGAAATAACCCTTTAATTCTCTTAAATAAAACCAAAAAACGGCGATTTTAAATTAAAATCGCCGTTTTTTGGTTTTATTTTTTAGGAAAATCCCTAATTTTCCAGCTTTTGTTACAATCCTGCAATAAAGAAGTAGCGCCCGTTATAACGGGATTCACCGCACCATAATAGGCGTGATTCCGCCGAAAGATTACGTTTCTGTCGATTTCATTAATCTAATAGATAATTCACTGAAACACTACTGTAACTTAGGATTGATACACTTAGTTCTGTTGAATTGAATAAGACACATATGAATTTAAAAAAGACTACATAAACGCACAAAGGGGATATTTAGAAATTATGAAGAAATGGTTCGTTAAACTCGCACTTACAGCAATTGCAGTTCTTGGTTTCACAGTTGCCGCTAACATGACTCACAGTACCACAGCAAACGCCGCTACAACACCTTCTTACTCAAAGATTTACAAAGTTGCCAAACAACAACTTGGCAAACCTTATGGCTGGGGCGCAACTGGCCCTTCTCGGTTTGACTGCTCAGGTTTAACTTCATACGTCTACAAAAAAGGCGCTTCAAAAGCTATTCCACGTACGGCCCAAGCTCAGTACAACAAATATAAGAAGGTTTCATACGCCCATGCTAAGAAGGGTGACTTGGTCTTCTTCGGTGGCAGCAAGCACAGCATCAGTCACGTTGGTCTCTACATCGGTGGCGGTAAAATGATTGATTCTCAAAACCGTGGCGTGATTATTGAATCCGTTAAAGCACCTTGGTGGCACCATGTTGGTACTGCTCGAGTAACTAACTTAAGCTAATCATATGTAATATCCCCAAGACCTGATCGTCGTGATGACGATCAGGTCTTTTTGTGTCGTGTGTGTGGCAAAAACTCGGTAGATTCCGGCCTTTAACGTATCGCACTCAAGTACACTTCCAACTAACTTTAAATCCAAAACTGATTGAAATACTTACCAATATAGACTCATGCACAACTTCAGTTAACGTTTAGAAAATGTCACACAACACTCTGTTAGTTTCTAAAAAACTGATTCTACCACATCTGGTAGAAAAATAAGAAAGTTACGCCATATATTGTTGCTTTTTTCAAACGGATGTTCTACGATTAACATATCGAGAAAAAGGAGACTTAGCCGTGAACAAACAAAAACCGCAACAGTCACATATTCAGATTACGGTTCGCTTTGTGGAAAAGCAAAACGGGAAAAAGGCGCTGTTTGATGCGCGCAAAATTCTACGTAGCTTAAACCACCTGACGCATGATGACCGTCTCATCCGCCGTATCAACGCTCTTGTGCTTGCTCAAATTGCCGGTTATTCTCAAATTGATACAGCTACGATTCGTCAGCTGATCATCTCCACTTTAAACCTGCTTAACCATCCTGAACTTGCAAAGCGCTACGATGAATATCGACCATCTGCGACTAAACAAGATCAGTTTAAACAGCTGTCATTTTTTAATCTATAATCTTACACACTAATCATGATTCAGCCTGACTATCAGATAAGGTATCTCTGGTAATCAGGCTGATTTTTCGTCATGATAAAAAGCAGCATCCTCCAAATGGGATACTGCTTCAAGTTTAGTTTAAATTATGAACTGAGCTGTGATTCTAAATCGCGTAATTCAGCCACACGAACTTCACGTGGTAAGAACCGGCGAATCTCCTCTTCGTTGTAACCAACTTCCAAACGCTTGTCATCAAAGATGATTGGACGTTTGATCAAGTCAGGATACTTAACGACTAAATCAACTAATTGGCTGACTGCCAAATCGTCTAAGTCGATGTGCAGTTTTTTGAAGACGTTTGAACGGGTTGAAATAATATCTTCACTACCGTTTTCGGTTAAGCGTAAAATCTGCTTAATCTCATCTGCATTAAGTGGATTGGACTTAATATTACGTTCCTTAAACGGAATATGATGATCTTCTAACCATGCACGCGCTTTACGACTTGACGCGCTGCTTGGTGCAACATATAAATTAATCATAGATAAGCACTTCCTTTATTTCGCTTTCTCCTAGCAACAAACAAAAAACTAAAACAAAAGCAAAGGTGCGTCTTAATTCATTCATTACTAAGTCCCCAACACTTCATCATGAACAGTTTTATAATACCATCAATCCTAGAATAATTCAATACTACTTTTATATTTTTTAGCTTGTGAAAAGATAATTATCTTTCAGCCCGAAATTTGTCAGAAATGTTATAACCACGCGCGTTATAACAATATAGATTTGTGTGCGTTTATAAAATTGATTTATCAAACTATGAATCCGTTATAACGTCCCAAAACGCTTGCTTAGCCTAGGTTTACTTACTCTTTGAAAGTAAAATTTGACACCACAAATTTAGTTTTATCCACTTGTAAAATTGTTATCACAGTTTAAGTTTTCGGATTATAGTAATCAATAAGAACATGAGTTACAATTTGATTAATTAAATTGAGGGAGTGGGTTCATTGACTTCGTTCTTTACGGTTTTACTATTAGTCGTTGCTGCCATCGCAGCTAACATCATATATGCTGTTTATCCCAAAATACCGCTAGCTTTTTATGAAATCGGTGCGGGAATACTGCTGTCACTAGTACCGCTTTTTAATCATTTTCATTTGGAACCAGAAATCTTTATGCTGATGATCATTGCACCCTTAATGTTCAACGATGGTCAAAATACGGACATGCATCGTTTACGGAAAAACATGAGTTCAACGCTTTCCCTAGCGGTGGTTTTAGCCTTGGTCACGATTGTAATTGGTGGCGGATTGACACACCTTTTATGGGGGACGTTACCACTGGCACTTTGCTTTGCGCTGGCCGCTATTGTTACCCCCACTGATACCGTTGCCGTTTCATCGATTACATCAGGAATTGAAATGCCGGAACACGTCATGGGTGCTTTGGAAAACGAATCACTTTTCAACGATGCTTCCGGTATCGTGGCAATGGATCTGGCGTTAACCGCCTTTACAACCGGCAAATTTTCACTAGCTCAAGGATTTCAACGGTTTTTAATCGTCTTTTTTGGTGGTATTGCTGTTGGGATAGTCATGGGGATGATCATTGTTTTAATTCGTGTTCTTTTTCAGCGTAAAACGTTGGATACGATTGCTGTGATCCTACCATTCAGTTTACTAACACCATTTATCATCTACTTAACTGCCGAGCACTTTGGCCTTTCTGGCATTTTAGCAGTAGTAGCTGCCGGTATCGTCCACGGTATTCAAGGTCAGCGCCTGCGATTGACTTCTACTCAAACACAACTAGTGAACAAAACAACTTGGGACACCGTGACAAACCTGCTCAACGGCTTTGTTTTCGTATTATTAGGTGCATCCATTCCAAGTGTGTGGAATGACCTTTCATCAACTGAAGTCCATCATTTACCCCTATTGCTTTTAACTGCAGTAGGACTGTACCTACTCATGGGGCTGATGCGCTTTTTGTGGTGCATGTTTAACCTGGTTTCTTTGCCTTCTGAAGACACCCGAATTAAAGACAACCTGTTAATGGCACTTAGTGGTGTTCACGGTACGATTACGCTCTCAATGGCCTTCTCGTTACCTTTGGTTGTAGTAGGACACACTTTCCCGTTTCGCAGCGCCATTATTTTGATTGCTGGTATCATCATTTTACTCAGTATGATCGTGCCAAGTTTGGTGTTGCCAATTCTTTTACCAAATAAACAGGCACCCTATTCCGAAGAAGAATTTAGCGAGCAAATCGTTAAAATGGTGAATTTTGCCATTGACCAGCTGCGTAATACCAATGATAAATCTGGAAGCTTGGCCAGTGTTATTGAAGTTTTAAACAGTCAAAAAAGTCAGTACCGGAAAAATGCGGATAATAAGCTCGTTCATCAACTACTCGAACAGGCAGAAGATGTTGAACACGCTGCGGTGACTGAAATGATTGATAATGGCGACGTTGAAGCAAAAATTGGCTGGCAATATAGCCGTGCCATTACATTGCAATCTCAATTCGCCTTTCTAAGTCCATGGGCCCGACTTAAAATGTGGGTTAAAATGTGGGAATTCCGCTTTTTCCCAAAAACTGCCCGTAGACAATTTAACCGAGCTTTCAGGCAAAAACGTGAAGCAAAAATGAAATCACTCAACGAACACGGACAACCTGATCAAGTTAATGCTCACCATCAACTTTACTTTCAACATCAAGATGAACACCGGCATCTTGGTAGAAGGCAGCAATCACCATCGCAAAATCAGTTTGATTTGCGTGCTGCAACACCACTGCTGCCGGCAGTTTATCAGAAACAAGACTCGCCACAGTCGCAAGAACGTCCTGCGACGGGTCAGCAGTCTGCCCGCAAACAACGCGGTCGCAGGCGTCGGGGTGATTTCAGTCCAGAAGCACGAGCGGCTTTTAGTAAACTAAACCAGGTCTGCTATGACAGAGCCATTGGCTACCTTGATTCCATTGAAACTGATGATAACCGTCAAGAAATTGACGTTGTACGCCATTATTACGCAATGCGTCAGTCAAGAACGACTAAGAGTGAAGAATCCAGTGACGCTGAAAATGAACTGTTTTTAATGGCTTTTCAATTTGAGTACAGTTACGTCCAAAATGTCAGTCAACAAGAGCACCTGTCCAATGAACTGACTGACGAACTCCATAAGAAAATTTCGATGGATCAAATGGTTTATATGCAAAATAGCAATTAGGTAAGGGGCTTAACTATATTAAATCGGCTATTTGGTAACTTAACTGTTATGTTATCTTCACACTTTCTTCACATTTTAGCTCTATATTGACCCTATCTTGATATTTAAATAATATTAAGTGAGCTTTTTCATTTTACTCCTCCAAAGTAAAATAATATTTTCGTGAACCCCATCACGAAAATGCCTACTCCTATGTTGGATCTACCCTCCCCCGGGTGGATCTTTTTTTGTAGGGTGCGGAGGCAGACGGTTAGAGACTGGAGCCTAGTGAGGAAAAGTCAAAAATCCCGGGCTTGGATTTATGATTTTTTCTTACTAGGTGCAAGTCTCTGTCTGCTGTAGCCCAACTACGGGTGCGAAAGCAAGCGCTTAGAGAGCGAAGCCTAAGGTGCTTTCGGCAAAAATCCTAGGCTTGGATTTATGGTCCTCTACCGCTAGGTGCAAGTCTCTGCTTCGTGTAGCCCAACTAAACAATGTTAACCATACCCAGCTACATTCTTGTCTGCTGTAGCCCAACTAGACAATATAACAGACGAAAGTGATTTAAGTGTCCCTTAACTTGCCACATCCCAACCAAACAATGTTGCAGTCCGGTTGCTATCCCGTCAGAAAAAACTTATAATTTTCTATAATATTATAAACCGCATTGGAGGAAACGATATGGTCACACTTACGATTCTTTCAACTAGCGATACGCACGGCTTTATTTTCCCAACCAATTACGTCAAGCCCAGAGCGCACATGCCCTTTGGACTCATTCGGGCTGCAACGGTACTTGCTGCGGAACAGCAGTCAGCACCGGGTCCAGTAGTCACCATTGATGATGGTGATTTTTTGGCTGGCTCGCCTCTAGCCTACTATGTCGCCCAGGTACAGCCACACTCAGATCCGCAGCCGCTGGTCAGAATCTATAATCAAATTCACTATGACGCTGAAGTTTTAGGTAACCATGAATTTGACTATGGTACTGATTATTTAGAGCGGGCGTTAAATGCCAGTGACCGTCCAGTTGTTAATGCAAATATCCTTGATGATGCCGGCCGGCCACTCTTTGGTCAGCAATATCGCATTATAGAACGTCACGGCATTAAAATTGCCATTATTGGGTTAACGACTCGAGCCGTGTTACAGTGGAAAAACCATGCTAACGTGAGTGCGGATGTCCATTTCCACACCGCTGTTTCCATCGCTAAAGAACTAGTACCCCAACTTAAAAAAATCGTTGATGTTGTGATTGTTTCCTATCATGGCGGTTTTGAACGCAACTTAAAGACCGGCAAACTGATTGAATCGCTGAGCAACGGTGAAAATGAAGCTTATCAGCTACTCTCGGAAGTCAAAGGTATCGACGCATTGATCACTGGTCATCAGCACCGTAAAATAGCGACAACGGTCTTCGATGTGCCAGTGACTCAACCCGGTTATCGCGGTGAAGCCGTAGGTAAAATCGTGCTCCATTTAGAACCCTCAAAAGCGGGTGGGTACGTCGTCACTGATAAAAGCGCTCACATAATTGAAACCAAAAACGCTGAATACGATAGAAACATTGCCATTTATAGCCATCAGCTCGATAAAAAGGTGGATCACTGGCTGGCTGAACCCTTAGCACGAATAGATGGTGACCTCACCTTCAAAAGTGCTCAGAAAGCCAGAATGCAAGAAACAGCTTATACTGAATTTATTCAACGCGTCCAGATGACAACTATGGACGCTGATATCTCCGCAACCTCATTATTTAACAACGAGGGCCACGGGTTTGAAAATCCCATCACCATGCGTAACATCATGACTAACTACGTCTATCCAGATGGGCTAGCGTTAGAACTCATCACCGGTAAAGAGCTTAAAGCAGCACTTGAAAAGACCGCGACTTATTTTACACTCAATCTCAACAATGAGATTATTGTTAATCCTGCCTTCTATTCCCCGAAATTACGCCATTATAATTATGATATGTACGAAGGCATTAACTATCGTATTAACGTCGCCAAGCCAGTTGGTCATCGCATCGACAAGCTGCTTTACAAGGGCAAACCAGTGACTGAAGCGCAAACGTTCAAAATTGCGCTAAACCGCTATCGTGCTGGCGGTGGCGGTCACTACGACATGTTCCACGCTGACAAAATCATTGCCGAAAATAAAACCCCCATGAGCCAGCTAATTGCTGATTACCTGAGAGCGCACTCAGTAGTTAAAGCAACCGTGGACCATAATTTTGAAGTCGTCAATGAACCTTATACGAAATAGCCATTCTTTATTTTTGATATTAAAAAGCATCACCACCCAATTCAGATAGATCACTACTCTGAATTGGCTGGCGATGCTTTTTAGCTTGTGTTCAACTCTCCGAAATGCGATCAATCGCCCGTAGATACTCCTGCAACAACTCCGCATCCGTTCCCTTAGTGCGTTCCGTCTCATAAGCTTCCCGCAAAAAATCAACGATGGCAGTGTTACCAGGTTGACTCAACCGCCCCACTGCATAGGCTGCAGTAGCGCGAATCACTGGTCGCGGATCGGCTTCGATCACTGCTAACAGTTTGGGTATTGCACTGGTGTCATTGAGATTAGCCAACGCGATAATGGCGTTTCGCTGTAGCGGTTTCTTCCCCCGCCACGACCCCGCCATTGAACCAAAGTTTTCTTTGAACTCCCGGTTTGTCAGCGTCAGCATGGGTGTTAACTCTGGCCGTACCCGTTCAACGTCTGGCTCCATCCGTTCATGTAAATGATTATCCACGCCCCGATTAAACGGACACACCACCTGACAAATATCACAGCCGTAGATGACATTACGAATCAGTGGCCGAAATTCATTCGGCATTTGCCCCTTAGTCTGCGTCTGGTAGGACAAGCAACGTTGCCCGTTTAACTGGCCGTTACCCATCAGCGCTTGAGGAGGGCAAGCATCAATGCAACGGGTACAATCGCCACACTGACACGCCATCGGTTCATCGGGCGCCAACTCTAAGTTGGTCACAATTTCGCCTAAATAAACGTAGGACCCAAACTCAGGCGTAATCAGCAGCCCATTTTTGCCGATGAAGCCCACACCTGCCCGTTGTGCAACTGCTACGTCAATTAACTCGCCGGTATCTACCATTGGTTTAAACCGAATGCCATTATCCTCTGGTAACAAGTTTTTAATTGCGTCAATCAGTGCTGCTAAGTAGTCATCCAAGATAAAATGGTAATCTTCACCCCACGATGCCCGTGCGAATTGACCGCGTTTCATGCCGCTTCGAGGTACCCGGTCTTTTAATTTGGCAGGATACGTTAACGCAATTGAAATTAGTGTTTTCGGTTCATCAAAAATCAAACTTGGATTCAATCGCTCATCGAGATTTTGGTGTTCAAAGCCAGTAGTGTGCCCATCGGTTTTCTGCTTCACCAGTCCAGCTCGTAAATGCTCGAAATTGGCCGCCGTCGTGAAGCCGATTTTATCGATGCCGATTTGTTGGCTGGCGGTGATAATCTGCTGCTTTAAGGTGGCGTTTGACATCTCGCGTCCCTCCTTTCGTTACAACCGATTTTCTAAAGATTGTAACACCTTTTTTAGAAACTGTAATCTATGACAAAAAGCGGTCTGAACTTCCAATTGCGGAAGCACAGATCGCTATATTCTTTATATCCTAAAATTGATAAACCTTGGCCTCATATGGTCTTAATTGATCCTTTAAATCGTCATCATAATTTGAAATCAAAAGATGCTTACCTTCAGGCAACTCATATTGCCGTGTTAATGCCTTAGCCGAGAAGTTCACAATCACAAATAACGTGGTGTCAGCATCTTTTCGGGCATAAGCATAGACGTCTTGATCCTGCTCATTACCCGGTGCTAATTCGTATTTACCATCGGTGATCACTGGTAATTCATGGCGGAGTTTGATGAGTCTTTGATAGTAGTAAAAGACTGAATCAGGATCAGCCAGCGCCTGCTTAACGTTAATTTCCTGGTAATTTTGGTTCACTTTCAACCATGGCTGGTGCTTACTAAACCCGGCGTTTTCACTGTCATCCCACTGCATTGGTGTTCTGGCGTTATCCCGAGAGTGAAATTCGATGTACTTCATCATGGTATCTGAATCAATCAACTGCTCATCAGTAACCAGCTGCTGATAAATATTGTGTGTTTCCAAATCCTGATAGTCGGATAAGTGCTTAAAGTGGGCATTGGTCATCCCGATTTCTTCACCTTCATAGATGTACGGTGTCCCCTGCAGGAAGTGCAACAAGGTGGCTAGCATCTTGGCTGATTTAACCCGGTACTGCGGATCATCGTTACCAAACCGCGAAACTACCCGGGGTTGATCATGGTTATTCCAGTACAGTGAATTCCATGCCTTGCCGCCCAGTTCAGTCTGCCATTTGCCCAGACTATTACGAACCTCACTCAGTGTCACGTGCCGGTCGTCCCACTTACCGAACGCTGCTTTTTTATTACCATCTAAGGAAACATGTTCGAACTGAAAGACCATGTTTAATTCAGTTTCATCCAGATTGGCATACTTTTCGGCATCCTTAACCGTTGATCCGGGTGCTTCACCAACCGTTACCAGGTCATGTTTTGCCATGACGTTTTGATGCATTTCCTGTAAAAATTCATGAACCCGGTGACCGTTAGCAACGATGGGTTCAACGTTAGCGTACCGCTCACCATCAGCTAACTTACCATCTTCGTACTTGGCTGGCTTAGAAATGAGATTAATGACATCCATTCTAAAGCCGTCCACACCCATGTCTGCCCACCAGTTCATGATGTCATAGACTGAATGACGTAGCTTGGGATTCTCCCAGTTCAAATCAGGCTGTTTCGTTGCAAAAAGGTGCAAATAATACTGACCAGAAGCTTCATCAAACTGCCAAGTTGAACCAGAAAAATATGAACCCCAGTTAGTGGGTTCGTGTCCATCCACAGGATCGCGCCAAATGTAATAGTCGCGATACGGATTTTCCTTGCCTTTACGACTTTCTTCAAACCACTTATTTTCATCTGAGGAGTGGTTAACCACTAAGTCCATCATGATTTTCAAACCTAATTTGTGAGCCTGACTTAATAGTTCTTTGAAATCATCCAAATTACCAAAGTCCGGATGGATGGCACGATAATCGCTGATATCATAACCATTATCAACATTGGGCGATTTGTACATTGGATTTAGCCAAATGATGTCTACACCAAGCTTCTTGATGTAATCTAACCGTGAAATAATCCCTTGAATATCACCAATACCATCGTTATTGCTATCTTGAAAACTCCGTGGATAAACTTGATACACGACGGCGTTTTGCCACCAATACTTTTTTGCTTGCATCATATGATATTCTCCCTAATTAAGTTTACTCAAACGTTTGAGCTAATTTCTAAAATAAAAAGCAATTCTCTAAGTAATCGCTTACATCCTCAATTATAGGGGCTCTGGTTTTAATGTCAATGACCGACTGGTATAATTCGTACTAGAAACTTGAGGAGAGATAAATGATGGTCACTATCAAAGACATCGCAAAACTAGCTGGCGTAACACCCTCTACGGTATCCCGGGTCCTCAACCACGCTGGCGGCTATAACGATAAAACCAAAACTAAAATAGAACAAATCGCAGCTTCACTCCATTATCAAAAAAACGAAGCCGCATCAAACCTAGTCGCTAAAACGTCTAACCTGATTGGTGTCATCATTACTGACTCCAAATCAAGCTTTGCTTCCCCCATCATCGATAGTGTAGAAGATACTGCGTACGCGCACGATATCCGCATCTTACTAGCACACTGCGGTTTAAACGACCCAAAGCGCCTACGTTTTTGCCTTGATCTCATGGCTGGTCAGAAAGTCAGCGGTATTATTTCTGTGGCTGTTCAGTTCGATGACGATAATCTCGACTACCTGGAGTCCACCAAGATTCCCTTGATCTCGCTAAATGTGACGGTTCCGCATTATCCCTCGATCGAAATTGATGACGTTCAAGCTGCACACGATGCCACCACATTTCTCATAAATCACCATTATCGTAAAATTGCCCTAGTCGCCGTTGATCATCATGATCCACAGACTGGTATCAAGCGAATTACCGGCTATAAACAAGCACTGACAGAGGCACGTATTCCGCTTGTCCCAGACTTGATTGTTAAAGGCGACTTTTCCTTTGAGGCAGGTATTGAAGCCGCTCAACAATTATTAACTGGCGATCACCGACCAGAGGCAATCTTTGCTGCCAGTGATGATGCCGCGGCGGGTGTGCTGTCCTATGCTTACGAACATCACATCAAAGTACCGGAAGAATTAGCCGTCCTTGGTTTTGACGATTCTCACGTTGCTAAAATTGTGACACCAGCTCTAACCACCGTTAAACAGCCTTTTGCAGAAATGGGGCGACTGGCGGTGCAAAAGATTATGGCGCATGATCTTGCTGAGAATGTGACGGTACCTTGTCAAATTCTAAAACGAAAATCCGTTTGACGGCTTCGGTCTGGCATGATTTCAATACTTAGGGTTTAATTATTTAGACTAAATTCGAAACTACTGAGTTTTGTATTACACTTTCAAAACGTGCTCAAACAAGCAGAGAGTTGCAAATAAGGCACAGACAACAGAAATCCAAAACCGGGATTTCCGTTGTCTGTGCCTTATTCTCCACTCTCTAAACGCTTGTTTTCACACTCTATTTTATGCCCTTTTTTTCTTCTTTTTACCCGGCTTATCACCAACATACTCAACGGCTCGCAGTTCACGAATCGTTGTGACCTTGATTTTACCTGGATAAGTTAATTCGTCTTCAATCTGATTCTTCACGTTTTCAGTCAGTTCAGCACTAGCTTCATCATCCAGCACCTTTGGCTTAACCACGATTCGAATCTCTCGACCAGCTTGAATGGCATAACTCTCTTGCACACCTTTTTGATCGTTAGCAATCTTTTCCAAGCTGTGCAAACGATTGATATACTCTTCAACTGACTCACTTCTGGCACCAGGGCGGGAACCTGACACGGCATCCGCGATAGCAACCAGTGTTGAAATCGGCGACGTTGCTTCAACATCACCATGGTGAGCCGCAATCGCGTTGATTACAACTGGATCTTCACCGAAGGCTTTAGCTAAAGCCACCCCGATTTCCACATGAGTCCCTTCAATTTCGTGATCAATAGCTTTCCCAATATCATGCAGAAGACCTGCCCGTTTAGCTAAACGAACATCTTCGCCTAATTCGGCAGCCATGACCCCTGTCATCTGGGCAACTTCAATGGAGTGATTCAAGACGTTTTGACCGTACGACGTTCTAAACTTCAAACGGCCAATAATCTTCATAAAGTCTGGGTGCATAAAGCCAATCTTTAGCATGCTGACGGTTCGTTCACCGGTCTGGCGAAGGTCCTTCAGTACGTCGTTTTGGGCAGTTTGCACCTGTTTTTCAATTGCAGCGGCCGTAATTTTACGGGAAGCCAACAAGCTCTCAATTGCGATACGCGTTGTCTCACGTCGAATAGGATCATGGGTACTGATCAGCAACAGGTTCGGCTGTTCAGGATCAAAAACCAAATCGGTACCAGTCAACGATTCTAGCAAGCGAATATGTTGACCATCACGGCCAATCAGCTTACTCTTCGTCTCGTTAGTAGGTACCAGAACAGAGTGTTCTGCGTGTTCACGGGGCCAGTCTACTGGTCCGCGTTGAATCGATTCAATAATCAGATTACGAGCAGATTTATCCGCAGATGCTTCAGCGTTATCCGTCAACTCACGAACCGTCACATCTTCTTCTTGCTCAAGGTTGCGAGCCGTTTCCTGTCGAATGTGATCCTTCGCTTCGTTAATCGTTAACTCAGCACGTGTAGCCACTTCGTTTTGACGATCAACATATAACTGGCGCGCCTGACTTTTCGTTTCTGTCAGATGGGTTTGATCCTCATTCAATGCAGCCTGCGTCTCTTCGATTGAGGCCTGACGCTGATTTAACCGTTCTTCCATCTGTTTCAGCGTCACCTGACGCTGTTCAGTTCGTTTAAGACGATTTTCAGTCTCTGTCTGCTGATCTGCCAGTTCGGCTTCAGTTGCTTGCCGATCTTCTTGAATCTTCGCTTTCGCTTCAGTGAGATATTTTGTTGCTTGCTGTTCCGCAGCTTTACGCGCGGACTCCCGAAGTGCCGCTGCTTGTCGGGCTGCTTCATCAACTTCGTGCTGGTGCTTTTGGCGGCGTAAAATAAAGCCAGCCAACAAACCAATCACGAGGGTGGCAACCACGATGATCGTATCAATCATGTCGGCACTTCCTCAATTTATAGTTTCGATATACGTTTGTTATTATACGCTATTACGCGTCATTTCTAAAGCGACTGGTCAAGTAAATCACTAGCAAACCGGCTGCATTGAGTAATAGAATCACCCACATCACCAGATCCGCACTCATTCGTAAACAGGCCATTGCAGAGATGCTGGCCCCTATTACAAACGTTAGGAGTGTCGCAACTAGCCACAAGCACTTAGAACGAGCAGTGCGATCATGATCAACAAGCCAATGATATAACGCCACAATCATATTTTTCGTATTCCCCGTCATAATTCCGTTATTAACCGTTGTGTCTTTAACTTCACGAAAACTCGTCAGTTCGTATCCGGATAGCCAACCTAAAATAAAAATGAGGACAAGTTCACTGAACCACTTTTGACCCAGTGTAGCTATCAGCAGGGTGACTACCACGACGCTCATTAACCATAAGTAACGCTGCCTCAAGTCCCGTTTATTATTCAACCAGCTTAACGCAGCCTGCGCCACAAAACAGCCCAACGCAAAGCCCACCCAGATAGGCAAACAAACCCACGCTTGGCCAATGCCCCCACGAGCAAATTTCACCGCAAAAACCACTAGGTTACCAGTCTGCGCACTAGCGAAAGTTTCGTTATGAGCGATATACGTATAGGCATCAATAGCGCCCATTGAAAAGGTCGCTAGAAAGGTCAGCCAGCTAAATGAAGCATGATTCGTAGCCATTAGTAACATCCCCCTAAAAAAGGTTTCTGGCTAAATTATAGCATTTACTAATTAAAGTACCGATCTAAAAATGCTTTGACGGTACTCCGATACAGTGAAGGTGCATGCTCGTATGATTTCGCATGCTTGGCGCCGTTCACCAACAACAGTCGTTTTGGTCCCTTATCGGCTTTATACAACGGGTAAACCATTTGCGTTGGCACGAAGGTGTCACTTGTTCCGTGAATAAATAGCATTGGTTTGTGGTTCTTAGCAACCTGCTTCAACGCACTGGCCTGTTTAAAGGTATATCCGTTTTTGAGGTAATTAATGCCACTGACTACGGGAACTAACGGGTATTCCGGAATATTGTACATTGATTTGGCCTGATATTTAATTTCATCATAAATACTGGTATAACCACAGTCTTCAATGTAGGCCTTTACCTGTTTTGGTGTCTTTTCACCACTGATCATCATGGTAGTCGCGCCACCCATACTAGTCCCGAACACCACGATTTGTGACTGAGGGCCGTTTTTGTGAATGACTTGTTTGATCCACTTCAAATAGTCCAGGCGATCCGGCCAACCGTAGCCAATGTAATTTCCCTGACTCTTACCGGCGCCACGATCATCTGGTAACAGTACGTTATATCCGAGTTCGTGAAACAACCCTGCGTACTCCCCCATTTTGTCACTACTGCCGCCAAAACCGTGGGCAATCACGATGGTTTTGTTAGTCTGCTTACTAGCAGGAACGTAATTGGCTACTAGTTTAAGGTGTTTAGTCGCTGAAGTTTCGTGCCATACCAGTTTCTTAGTGCCACGATACCAGCTTTTTTCGTGGTATAAGGGATCACTCTTCTTAATTACAGTACTATTATTGATAAAGGTTTTCTTACCGCGAGCAACCGCCATATTATAGAAATAATAACCTGCTGAACCAATACCGATACAAATAATGCCGACCACAATTAAAATACCAATCAGCCAATGTTTTAGATGCTTATTCACTTTGTCGCGCTCCATTCTTCAAAAGTATACGGGGTATATCATACCATATGGTGCGAATCACTGACATGAGGATCGCTATCACAAAATTATCAGCCACAAAACGCTCCGTTAGGGTTACAATAGTAGATAAGAGGTGATGTGCATGTTTTCTGAACGACTCCGGGCGTTGCGCCGCGGTCAAGATTTAACGCTTGGTCAGTTAGCAACCGCCTTAAATCAACTATTTAAACCAGATAAGGAACACCAAAATACCGCCGCTCAAATTGGTAATTGGGAACGCGGCATCCGGGTTCCTTCCTATATGGAAGTCCGTAAATTAGCCGAATTCTTTGACGTTACCATGGACTACCTCGCTGGCAAGTCCGAACGTGATGAATATGATCTGGACCGGTTATTTTTGTCTGGTAAGGAACTGAAATTTGGTGACAAAGCCCTATCATCCGATGATCGTTACGCCATCTACCAACTGATGAACGGTTATATTCACGGTCGCTCCCGTCGCTTGGATCCTAATGATGATAATACGCCCATTACCCATCAAGAATCACTTGAACTTGGGTTAGATAATGATAAACAAAACTAAAATAGAACGAAGCTGTGCTATCAGTCATTTAACGCAAATAATGCCTACTCCGCAAAAATTGCGGAATAGGCATTATTCACGTTAAAATCTGGAAACTACCGAGTTTTGTCACAGCTTCTTTGTGTCTGGAGGTCTCCTTTTTGAACCCAAAACAAAAAAAGAAACTACTGAAACGCGCGCGAAGTCAGCACCCTGCTAAACCGTCCGACTACATTGCCACCATGGAACAATACAACAGTCTGTTTGCTGATTTTCCAACGATTAAAATTCTAATTAACAACGTTCTCCAAGCCGACCGCTTACTCAAACAAGGGCTTTTGCCACAAACGCTGCCAAAGCTATTACTGCCTGATAATACTCAGGATATCATTTTTAAACAACTCAACGAGACCTTTCCAGCTGGTGATCCTGCTGGTGATAAACGTTGGGATCAATTATCAAATGCCCTGCCTGACCTGGATAAAAAACTGCGCAGCTTCCGTGATTATCTCGAAGAAACTTATGGCATGTGGGCCTATATTTCGGCACCAGTGGCTAAAGATCTAGCTGATTTCGTCAACGGCCGACCAACACTAGAGGTCATGGCCGGTAACGGATACGTTTCGAAAGGATTGCGTCAAAACGGTCAAACTGTCATTACCACTGACTCGAAGGACTGGACCAAAGAAAACGAAACGGGCAAGCATCCCGTAACTGACATTGAACAGCTTACGGCTAGTGATGCCTTCATTAAATATCAGGACCAAGTCGATGTCATTGTCATGGTCTGGTCGCCAGACGGGTTGGAAATTGACTGGCAGCTGTTACAGCAGATCCGTGCAGCTGATAAGGATTATGACTTTATCGTAATTGGTGAACAAGATGGCGCCACTGATTCGAAAGCCTTCTGGCAGAATGCCACGTTGTTAGATACACCAGAAGTCAAAGCATTGAACAAGCATTTTAATCAATTTGATTTGATTCATGATCAAGTTTATTTAGTGAAGTAAGCACAAAAAGAAGCCGAGAATAACCTTCTCAGCTTCTTTATTTTATCTACGTATTTAATTAATCCTTAAGTTCAACTTGCTTGCCCGCTAAATCAAGTATGATTGGGTCACCTGACAACAGTGTTAGGCTAGTCCCCTTTTGATCAACTTGAACTTGAATTGAGCGGCCCCGGAATTGAATCCGGAATTTATAACCGTTCCACTTCTTAGGGAGGAAGGGTGCAAAGTGTAATTGGTTATTGCGAACCCGCATACCGGCGAATCCTTGAACGATAGCTAACCAGCCACCAGTCATTGAAGTGATATGCAGACCGTCTACCGTATCGTTGTTGTAGTTATCAAGATCCAAACGAGCAGTCCGTTCGTACATCTTAACAGCCTTATCTTCGTAATGCAGATCAGCGGCTAAAATAGAATGGATAGCGGCTGACAGACTAGATTCGTGCACGGTCAATGGCTCATAGAAATCGAAGTTGGCCTTCTTTTGTGCCGGTGTAAAGTCATCGATGAAGTCCCAAACACCTTGCAGCACGTCACCTTGCTTGATGTAAGGCGAACGTAAGATTTTATCCCATGACCAGTGCTGGTTGATTGGTAATTGATCAGCAGGAATGGATGAAACTGGCTTAAGATCCTTGTCCAAGAAACCATCGTGCTGTACAAAGATTCCAAGTTCCTTGTCCTCTGGCAAGTAGAACCGGTCAATAATGTCTTGCCAGTGCTTCTTTTCGTCTTCAGAAACACCCAACTTCTTGGCTACTTCTGGAGAAACTTGGGCTAAGACTTCCAACGTGTATTGCAATGTCCACTTAGCCAGATAGTTGGTGTACCAGTTATTATCAACGTTGTTTTCATATTCGTCAGGTCCGGTAACACCGTGAATCATGTACTTCTGGTTACGTTCGCTATAGTGAACCCGGTCAGCCCAGAACCGAGAAATTTCGGTCAAAACTTTACTGCCTTCGTTCAATACATAGCTCTTATCGCCGGTGTATCGTGTGTAATTATAGATAGCAAAAGCAATGTCGCCATTTCGGTGAATTTCTTCAAAGGTGATTTCCCACTCGTTGTGGCATTCAATCCCGTTGAAGGTCACCATTGGGAATAAAGCACCTTTTAGGCCCTGTTCCTTGGCATTGACGTAAGCCCCATCTAACTGTTGGTAACGATACATTAATAGGTTACGAGTTACCTTAGGATCTGTAATTCCCAGGTAGACGGGAACGGCAAAGGCTTCGGTATCCCAGTAAGTGGCACCACCGTATTTTTCACCAGTGAACCCTTTTGGCCCAATGTTTAAGCGGCTGTCTTCGCCATAATAAGTGGAGAACAGCTGGAAGAGGTTGAAGCGGATACCTTGTTGTGATTCAGTGTCACCATCGATTTCAACATCGGACTTTTCCCAACGATCAGCCCAGATCTTAGCATGAGTAGCAAATAAATCATCATATGAAATTGCAGCTACCTTACTACTAAGTTCATTCATAGCAGCTTCCAGTTTATCTTGAGTATCATAATCACGGGAAGTCACAACGGTGATCCGTTTAGTGATGGTGGTGCTTTGATCAGGAGCTAATTTACCGCTAAATTGGTTAACCACTTCTTTGTCATTTGGCTGGTCAACTTTTTCAGCATCGAGATCAGCTTCATTAGTCATCTTAATGCCAACAGTAAACCGTGGTGTGCCAAACGGATTTTCTTTAGTAATAGCAACAATCGAACCATCAGTTGAATTCTGTTGGGTTTTAAGAACGTCCCAGAAACGTTCGTCGTAGTTGGCGTCTTCGTTTTGAACGTCAGCATCCAAGGCTGATTTAAATGTCACCTTAACTGCATCACTGCTCTTGTTAGTGGCTGTAACGCGGATACCAACGAGTTCCTTATTGGCAACACTGATGAACCGTTCAAAGTTCATAGCGATGGCATGACCGTTTTTAGTGACTGTGAAGGAACGGGTCAACTTGGACTGTTTCATGTCCAGATTCAATTCAAAATCCGAAACCTTATCTTTAGCCAGATCAATGGGTTCGCCATCGATCAAAACGTTCAATTTAATAAAGTTGATTGCGTTGATAACCTTACCAAAGTACTTAGGATAGCCATTCTTCCACCAGCCAACCCGAGTCTTATCAGGGAACCAAACACCGCCAAGGTAAATTCCCTTTAAGGTGTCACCTGAGTAGTCTTCTTCAAAGAATCCGCGCATCCCCATGTATTCATTACCTAAACTGGTCATTGATTCTTGAAGGCGCTTGTCTTCAGGATCTAGTTTATGGGTAACAATGTTCCAGGGGGTGACTTCAAAAGTTCGTTTCATATGGGAAAGTCCTCCTTGTTGACTTATGCACTGCGTTTTAATGAAAATTTTTGCAAATTATTCTTCGGCGTCTGCTGGTTCTTCTTCAGCATCAGACTTACGAGCCCAAACTTCTTTAACAACACCAACGCTCAAAGCACCTAAAATCAGGAAGATCCCTGACAAGAGCAGCATGGTTGGCATGTGTGAACCTAACAACGGGAATAAGGCGAAACTTGCAACTGAAGCAACGATTTGTGGCAAGCAAATACTGCTGTTGAACAAACCTAAGTAAGTCCCCATGTTTTCTGAATCTTCGATAGCGTTGGTCAAGAACGTGAATGGGAAAGCGTTCATAGCAGCCCATGCACAACCGATTAGAATAAATGAGAAGACCAAGGTGTACTTATCATGAATAAAGAAGATTGAACCAAAACCGAGGCCACCCATTACTAAGCTAATTGAGTAGAACAGTTTGTGATGGTTGTTGCCAACCCGTGAAAGAACCAGTGCCCAGATAACGGCAGCAATCGCTTGAACGGCTGACATCACACCATACCAGTTACCAGCAGCTTGATACCCTGCTGAAGCAACGTTAGCAGTGTGCCATACGTTATCAGCAATCGCACCAGTTGAGTAAGTCCAAAGGTATTGGAAGCCCATCCAGCAGAAGAATTGAACAATGGAAACGGTCCAGAAAATTTTTGGTGCAGTCTTTAAAGCTTCAAAAATACCCTTTTTCTTGCTGTTGTCAGAAATGCCATGATACTTAGCGTAAGTCACTGGATCATATTCCTTAACACGGAAGACAGTCAGTAAGCAGCAAAGTAACAGGATAATGGCACCGGCGTAGAATGACCAGACAACTGAGTTAGGAACGGTCCCCTTCTTAGCCACGTTAGCAATACCCACGGCGGTCAATGCGTAAGGGAAGATACTTGCCAATAAAGCACCAGCGTTTGAAGCAAAACTTTGAATCGAGTAACCAAAGCCTTTTTGCTTTTCGTTGACCATGTCACCAATCATCATCTTGAATGGTTGCATCGCAACGTTAGATGAAAGATCCATGAACAGTAGCGTAATCGCACCGAACCAAAGGGCAGCCATTGAACCGTAACCGAAACCAAGACTACCCGCATTTGGCAGCAAGAACATCACGATCATGGCAACCACAGCACCGATTAACAGATACGGGATCCGACGGCCTAACTTCGGCATCCAAGTCCGGTCTGAGAAATAACCGACTAACGGTTGAACGACCATCCCAGCCAGTGGTGGCAAAATGAAGAAGAAACCTAGATTGTTTGGATCTGCACCAATGGTTTGGAAAATCCGCCCCATGTTCGTGCTTTGAAGTTGAAACGCCATTTGGACACCTAGGAACCCGAAGTTGATCAGGAAGATTGTGCTAGTTGGCAATGATGGCAATAAATCTTTTTTGGGCTCAGCAACTTTTGCTGTCCCATCAGTAACCTCAGTTGCTGATTGTGCCATATAAATCCCTCCTCAAAATATTAAAAATGATTGCAAACGCTTTCTACAAAAAATATTATGCAACCGGTCCCATTATAATGCAACCGGTTGCATTAACTTTTTTTAAAAAGAGCGAAACATAAAATTCCGCTCTGTCCCACTATGATGGGCTTCAGCCCCACTCAAAATAATTTTAAAATTTTTTTTATAATCACGGCGTCTAAACCCTACTACGTTAGTTGTTTCAGTGGACTTACCTCTCTATGGTAAATGGAATAATCTCTGACCGTTTCTCCGGATCAAACAAGACTCTGACTGCCGCAGCTCCCATACTTTGTGGATAGAGTTCAACAAAACGAACTGATCCTCCCATCAACAAATCATTCGGCCGATTACGGTTAAAACTGATCAACGGAATGTCACGATCAAGTTGCCGCCAAAGCAACTGATAAATCATAACCCCCAGTGTATCATCAGTAGTCACAATGCCTTCTATCGTCTGACGCGTCATCAAAAACTGAGCGACCGCATCATCCAGTTGAAGTTGCCCTTTATCACTTATTTTGAGCACCTCAGTGGGCACATTGGCTGCAGCCATAGCCCCTTGAAAACCCAGTCGCCGTTGCTGTTCATATCCCTGTTCAGGATCAGTTTCAACAAATAATGTCCGTTTAGCATTAAATTTATGTAGCATGTATTCGCCAGCTTTTTGGCCGGCTAGCCGATTATTGTTGTTTACAAAGTTTTCATCTTCACTGTTAGGATCACCGATCACAACGTAATCAACCTTCTGCTCCCTCAGTAATTTAACAATCGGATCGTTTTTCTTGGAGTACAGCAACACGAAGTACCGAATGAGTCCTTGAGTAATCAGAGCCGAAACGTTAGCCGTCAATTCTGCCACGGTGTTAGCAATGGCCACTGACAAAACGCCATTTCTCGGACGTAACTCACGGTTGATGCCCATCAAAATATCTACGTAAAACGGATTAGTTGCCAGACTCATTTCACCAGGTGGGAAGACTACGCCAATTGCATTAGAAACGCCATTAGTCAAATTCTTGGCGTTATAATTTGGCTGATAACCCATTTCGTCAGCCAATGCCTTAATCTTGTCCTTGGTCTTCTGGCTGATTTTGGGATGGTTATTTAACGCACGAGAGGCTGTTGAAACAGATACTCCAGCACGTTTAGCAATGTCTCGAATTGTGACCATGGCGATCCTTCCTTTCACTTTTCTTCATTGTATCAGAAAACCAGCGTGCCGTAACGCCTTCACAGTTGTGATGCATAAGTTTGTGATTCTCGTCTGACAACCAAAAAATTCTGAGGAGATCATCCTCAGAATTTTTTTAAACTATTTCAAATTTTCAAATAATGTCCTTAACGTGGTAACAACGCCTTCCCAAACACTGTTACTACGCGCTATCAGTCACTATTCAGTCACTGATAAATGTAAAAATGAAGCAATTTCACTACTTGGAATCGACTTGATTTGAGGTTTTCCGATGGCCGTCAGATAAACCAAATTCAAGTGACCATGCCGGTTCTTTTTATCGTTTCTGACTTTGTCCAGCACAAGCGGCGAAGTCAATAACTCATCCGTCACTGGCAAACCAACCGCCGCAAAGCGATCGCGTAATTTTGCCGTAATGCCCTTTTCTGCTAAACCAGCGTTTTCGAACACCCGCATAATTGCAACGGTCCCAATACTAACTGCTTCGCCATGACGCAAGCCCCCATCCGCTAGCGCTTCAACGGCGTGCCCAATCGTGTGGCCAAAGTTCAATAACTGACGCGTACCGCTTTCCGTTTCGTCAGCCATAACTACTGTTGCCTTGTAATGAATCGAACGTGCGCTCAATTCAGGTGAATGAGTGATTAAGTCAGCTGGACTATTGATGGTCTCGATGAGTTGCCAAAAGTCACCACCTTCCAGTGCAGCGGTCTTCACGATTTCGCCATAACCTTCAACCAAGTCACGCTGTTTCATAGTGGCTAAGGTATCAGGATCAACAATTACTAAATCGGGCTCGTAAAAAGCGCCAATAATATTTTTAATGTTATCAAGATCCACAGCGGTTTTGCCACCTACTGAGCTATCTACCTGTGCCAGCAATGACGTTGGTATTTGGATAAAGGACAGGCCCCGCATATACGACGCGGCTAGTAAACCTGCTAAATCTCCCGTAACACCGCCGCCTAATGCAATCACGCTATCATCACGATTAAAGGCATCCGTAGCCATTTGCCGTGCTAAATCAGCCAACGTGGTCAGTGACTTAGAAGCTTCTCCCGCCGGAAAAACATAACGGTGAACATCGAAACCAGCAGCTGTTAACGACTCAGCGACTTGCGCTTGATACAGTGGTGCCACATTGTCATCACTGACTAGCGCAATTTTGCGTGCAGACCACTGTTTTGCAACTAATTCGCCAACCTGTTTTAACAGACCACGTTCAATCAAAACATCATATTTTGTCTCTGGTAACTTCACAGAAACAGTTGTCATTCTAGCGCCCCGCTTCCGCTTGTTCTACCGGCATGTCCGTTAATAATTCGCGGATAGCAAATGCTTTGTCAGCTAATTCTTTGAATTCATTTGGCTTCAAAGCTTGTGGGCCATCTGACAATGCATGTGCTGGATCATCGTGAATTTCAACAACCAATCCTGATGCACCCGCTGCAACACCAGCTAAAGCTAATGGCGTAACGAATTCAGTATGACCTGAGGCATGACTTGGGTCGATGATGACTGGGTAGTGAGTTAACTTCTGGAGAACTGGTACCACGCCAACATCCATGGTGTTCCGAGTGTATTTGTTGTCGAATGTCCGAATTCCTCGTTCAACGATCATAATGTTGTGGTTGCCACCAGCAGCAATGTATTCTGAGGCGTTTAAGATGTCGTCAACGGTTGCTGACATCCCACGCTTCAACATAACTGGAATATTGGTTTTACCAACTGCCTTTAAAAGTGAGAAGTTTTGCATGTTACGGGCACCAATTTGGAAAATATCCGTGTATTTAGCAACCAACTTCACGTGCTCATCATCCATGACTTCAGTCAGCACATCCATGTTGTATTGATCAGCTGCGCGACGTAAGAACTTCAAGCCATCTTCACCTAAACCTTGGAATGAGTATGGTGAGGTCCGTGGCTTGTAAGCACCACCACGGAGAATGGTTGCACCGTTAGCCTTGGCAACGGCTGCCATCTTCATCACGTGCTCTTCTGATTCAACGGAACAAGGACCAGCCATCATAGTGAAGTTGTCCCCACCGATAACGCTGTGCTTTGTTCGGATCACCGTATCTTCTGGATGGAACTCACGACTGCCCTGAACGGCCTTAGGTACGGTATCAATCAATTCTGTAGCAGCAGCACGTTCACTGGCAGATAAATCAGCATCCGTGATGCCTTGAACGGCTACTCGGTTATTATGGACGAAAATTTCGTGGGTGTTACCGAAGTGTTGTTGGAGTTCTGCAATCGTGTTTTGGTCGTCATTTTTTAATACAATAATCATAATTATCATCCTCACTTTTTTGTGTGTTCTAATTGCTGTTTAATTGCTTCTTTAACTTGATTAACTGGCATTTGCTGACCCGTCCAGCGGTTAAATGAACCGGCTGCTTGCTGTACTAACATACCAAGACCGTTCATCGTGTGGCAGCCCTGCTGTTTAGCCTGATCTAGGAACGGGGTTTCAAGCGGTGCATAGATTGCATCAGCAACCATCTGCCCTGGATGAAGTCCCTTCATGACCGGTGGTGAAACGGGGCTGCGTGTGTCATCTGCCATCCCAAGATTAGTGGTATTAACGATAACATCCGCTTGTTGAAGCACCTTTGCCATCTGCACCTCGTCTTCATAAGGCAAAACTCGAATTCGGTCTGACCAGCTGGTAAGGCGTTGCTGTAAGGCGTTAAACGTGCTGTTTTGCCGTTTAAAGACGGTGACTTCTGCACCTTCGTTGGCCGTTGCCAGAATAATCGCTCTTCCAGCACCACCAGCGCCTAATACCGCTACTTGCCTACCAGCCACATTGACTTGCTCATCTTGCAGGGCGTGAATGAATCCCTCACCATCCGTGCTGTCGCCAATCAACTGGCCTTCTTGGTTAACGACTGTGTTGACTGCCTCAAGCTGTTTAGCCACCGGCGTTAGCTCGTCCAGATATTCAATGATCTGTTGCTTATATGGCATCGAAACGTTAATACCTTGTATCGGCAGCGCTCGCATCGATTGAACGGCACTTTCGAAGTGTGCTTGCTCAACGTCGAATGCGAGATAAACGCTGTTGATGCCTAACGCCTGAAAACTTGTGTTGTGAATCAGCGGTGACAAACTGTGCCGCGCTGGTTTGGCAATAAAGCCATATAAACTTGTGTGTGCATCAACCAATTTGTCACCTCCTTAAATTCCTAAATCAAAATAAAAACGTCTCGCAAGGTTTTGTATTCACAAAACACTGCGAGACGTTTGAACGTCGAATTTATAACAACGGAGTCTTCCGTGTCACACAGTGTTTTGAAAACTTCTGTGTGACCGGCAAGTGATGCTGAAAAACTATTGGCCGCACAGATTGCAGTGATGCGTGTCTGCAACCTGTCCGGTGTAGACACTACATTGACCAATAGTAACTAAATCGATTTAATTGTCGGTTTAATGCTTTCGTTTTCAGAATCATAATTGGAACTCCCTTTTGCTGTTTTGATTTGTTGTATAAGACAATAAACTATTAGAATAATTATGTCAAGTCTTAACCTGTTTTTAATCTTGTTTAATTTTCAAACACTCTTTAAAAAGTGCATATTCGCGGTCTTTATTACGACATCATTATTTTTGAAAAATATCTTTAAAATAACAGGTCACCACTAAACATCCTGAAATACTGATTTGATGACACTTTAAAAATAATCAAAACGACTAAGATGCTCATTATCCATGTGGAATATGACGTTGGACAACAATAGAAGATCGTTGTTACATTGAATAGAATTATTTTCGTTTATTAAAACAGTATAGATTTCATTAGTGAATATGAGAATTAAATAAGCTGATTTTTTCAACTTGACAAATTTCAAATTATTGCGTAATGTAAGTGCCAATTAAACACCGTCCATACAAACCGATGATGTGGAGATCAAGATTACCGTGCACGTAAAGAGAGTCGCCGGAGCTGAGAGTGCGACCGAACGCAGGTAGTTAAATGGACCACGGAGGGGCGCCTCGAAAGATGAGAGTGTGGAGGTTGGCGTTTAGAGACCGGTGTATAAGCTAACTAAAGCAAAAATCCTGGTTTTGGATTTATATTTTAGTTAGCTTATACATAGGTCTCTGCCAACCGCAACACGTTTAGGCTATGATGCCTATCTTGCAAGTACGGGAGCACGTACAGACATACGTCAGTTGTCGGAAATGTGATTGCGCATTTCGCTAAGGGTGATGTGAGGGAGCAGTCCCTGCATCAAATTAAGGTGGCACCGCGGAATTTGACTCCGTCCTTAACAAAAACACTTTTTAAAGTGTGGCTGTTATGGGCGGAGCTTTTTTGTTGCAGAGCGTGAGAAGAAACGTTTTGAGACCGGAGTGTAAGGCGCTTCGGTCAAAAATTCCGAACTTGGATTTTAGACTGAAGCGCCTTACATGCAGGTCTCAGTTTCTCCGAACGCGTTTCAGCAATATAACCGCAAAGGAGATCTTAATCATGACAAAAACCAACATCCAAAAACGATGGCAAACTCCAAACCCCAATATCTCTAACCCTAACAAACAATAAATTGGAGGCAATAACCATGACACTAAACGAACTACTTACCGCTGCTAAAGGTTATCCAGCAGCACCGGTAACACTAGAATTTCAGCTACCCAACTTTGACGCCGTAACGCTATTCAATACTTTAAAAGAAGCACAGGAACCTGGTTTCCTCTTAACTGGAAAACCTAAGAAGACTGAGGATGGCTATACCTTTATTGGTCTCGCTCCAAAACAAACCTTCACCTACCGTGATGGTATGCTGACAACCACGGTTGAAGGTGGCGAAACCACTACCGAAAAGACAGCCTTAAAACCAATCTTGGAAACTATTTTAAAACAGCACCAAACGCCGCTTATCCCTGGATTACCACCATTTACCGGTGGATTAATCGGCTACTTTAGCTATGATTACGCCAAGTATGCCACAACGGCACTCAAACAAAAGGTTGCCGATCCAATGAACTTGGATGATGCGGATTTGTTGCTGGTTGATCGCGTTATTGCTTACAACCACCGCCAGCAAAAAGTCACCATCAGTCAAATTGTTCCAACTGATGAATTGGCCGAACGCTACGATGATGTGCTGGCTAATTTAAAACAGCTTCAACAGCTGATTCTCAATGCTCAGCCAAAACCATTACCACGTTTTGCTTTAACCCAGCCCTTTCATTTTCAGTTCAGCCTCTCAGAATTCTCAGAACGAGTCGCAGTTGCCCAAAAACACATCGTGGACGGCGATATTTTCCAACTGATCTTCTCGAATCCGCAGCAAGCCGCTATGAGCGGTTCGTTACTGGGAGTTGCCCCAACCCTGTTCAGGGATAGCCCAAGCCCCTATCAGTTCTACTTCCATCACCGTGACTTCGAAACGTTAGGTGCGTCACCAGAAACGCTAATTACCAAACGTGGCGATACTTTGTTCACCTACCCATTGGCCGGTACCAGACGTCGCGGAGCAACTAAAGAAGAAGACGATAAATTTGCTCACGAGTTGCAGACCTCCGAGAAAGAAAAATCCGAACACAATATGCTGATTGATTTAGGCCGAAACGACTTGGGCGTTGTCAGCCAGTTTGGCTCCGTCAAAGTCACCAAGACCCGTAATCTACTGAAGTTCGCTAACGTGATGCACCTGGGCTCAACTGTAGAAAGTACTGCTGATTCGAAAGCATCCGCCATGGATATCGTCAACGCAGTTCTGCCCGCCGGAACGCTATCAGGTGCACCGAAAATCTCCGCCATGCAGATTATCGCTCAGCTGGAAAATCGCAAACGCGGTGTTTACGGTGGCTGCCTAGGTTACCTAGACTTCAGTGGTGATTTGGATCTCTGCATCGGCATTCGGCTGACTTACCGTAAAGGTGACCAAATCGTGGTTCATTCCGGTGCCGGCATCGTTGCCGACAGTATTGCGAAATACGAATATCAGGAATTTAACAACAAGGCTCGCGCAGTGGTTAACGCAATTAACACCGCAGATCAAGGAGGCGTCGCTCATGCTTTATCTAATTGATAATTACGATAGTTTCACCTATAACCTGTACCAACTCATCGGCACACTGAGTGAAGAACCCATCACCGTTGTGAAAAATGATGAACTCACGGCTGATGAACTTTTAGCCAAACACCCTACTGGAATCATTCTCTCGCCAGGTCCTGGCCGCCCGGAAGACGCCGGTAATATGATGCAAATTCTGCGCGTCTTTATTGGCCGAGTACCAATTCTGGGAGTTTGTCTCGGTCATCAAGCAATCGGTGAAGCCTATGGTGCCCAAGTGGTTCACGCACCAAAACTGATGCATGGAAAACCTTCCATGATGACCCAACAAGGTAACTCAGACATGTTCAAGAATTGCCCCATTCAATTTGAAGCCGCTCGATACCACTCACTGGTTATCGATCCTTCAACCATGCCAGGTGACTTAACCGTCACGGCAACGGCTGATGATGGCACGATTCAAGCAGTCACTGACGAGTCCAACCAAGTATACGGTGTTCAGTTTCACCCTGAATCCATCATGACCGATGCTGAAGTAGGCAAACAAATCATTAAAAATTATTTGGCTCAGATTCGCATTGCAATGGCACTTGGCAAGCTTGCATAAAATTAAATTTAGGAAAAAGTGTTGACAATATTTTCATAAAGTTTTAATCTAATGTCAATCAAATAAATTCGCTCATACAAACCAATGATGTGGAGATCAAGATTATCGTGCACGTAAAGAGAGTCGCCGGAGCTGAGAGTGCGACCGAACGCAGGTAGTTAAATGGACCACGGAGGGGCGCCCCGAAAGATTCCGAGTACGGGTGCACGTACAGACATACGTCAGTTGTCGGAAATGTGATTACGCATTTCGCTAAGGGTGATGCGAGGGTAAAGTCCCTGCATCAAATTAAGGTGGCACCGCGGAAATTAAACTCCGTCCTTAACAAAGCGCTTTTTATAGCGTGATTGTTATGGGCGGATTTTTTGTTGCCGAGCGTGAAGAGAAACGCTTTGAGACCGGAGTGTAAGAGGCTTGGGACAAAAATCCCGGTCTTGGATTTATGTTCTAAGTCTCTTACATGCAGGTCTCAGTTTCTCCGAACGCGTTTCAGCAATATAACCGCAAAGGAGATCTTAATCATGACAAATCTAAATCAAAAACGATGGCAAAGCCTTACAGCAGAATCAACTCAATTGATGAATACGAACTGACAAAAAACTGGAGGATTTTACCATGACAATGACTATCGAGAACGCAATTACTAAAGTAGCAGGCCGTAACGATTTAACTTTTAATGAAATGAACGACGTGATGAACGAAATTATGGATGGCAAAGCAAACGACATTCAAATCTCAAGTTTACTCACTGCTTTGACAGTCAAGCACGAAACGGTGCAAGAAATCGCCGGTGCTGCTAATTCAATGAGAGACCACGCCTTAACCTTTAAGGCTGGCGAACCGGTCCTTGAAATCGTTGGTACTGGTGGTGATCACGCCAACTCATTCAACATTTCAACCACTTCATCATTAGTTGCCGCAGCAGCAGGCACCCCAGTTGCTAAACATGGTAACCGGGCAGCTTCATCTAAGAGCGGTGCCGCTGACGTCCTTGAAGCTTTAGGGGTTAACATCAACGTCACACCGGAAGCCAGCGAAGGCATCTTAAACCAAATCGGTATTTGCTTCTTATTCGCCCAGGAATACCACAAGGCAATGCGCTTTGTTGCGCCAGTACGTAAGACACTTGGTATTCGGACCTTGTTCAACGTCCTTGGACCTTTAGCCAACCCCGCTCATGCTGGGATGCAACTACTGGGTGTCTACGACGATGAACTGCTTGAACCAATGGCTCACGTGCTACATGAATTAGGCGTTAAAAACGCCCTAGTCATTCACGGTACTGATGGCTTAGACGAAGCTTCCATTTCTGCCCCAACTAACGTCATTGAAGTCCGTGGCGATAACTTCAAGTCTTACACCATTACGCCAGAACAATTTGGTTTAAAGCGAGCTAAGAAGGAAGACATTGTTGGTGGCACACCTGCTGACAACGCTCAAATCACCCGCGACGTTCTGGCTGGCAAGCCAGGTCCAAAACGCGACATCGTTCTCTTAAACGCTGGTTTAGCACTCTACACCGCCCATCCAGAATTAACCATGGAAGGCGCCGTTAAGAAAGCTGCCGAAGTCATCGACAGCGGTGCTGCTGAGAAGAAATTGAACGAATTAATCGACCTCACGAAAGGAGCACAGGTAGCATGATTCTAGATGACCTTGTGGCAGCTACGAGACGCCGCCTCCAACGGGAAAAAGAACTTATTTCGGTTGACGACATGAAAGCTAAAGCCGCCGCAGCGCCAACTAAGGATCCACAAGCGGTATATGACCGCTTCAACGCTCCTGGCATTCATTTGATTGGCGAAGTCAAAAAAGCTTCCCCCTCAAAGGGCTTGATTGCCGACCAGTTCCCCTACTTAGAAATTGCTAAGGACTATGACCAACATGGTGTCAGCGCGATTTCCGTTTTGACCGAACCCGATTATTTCAAAGGTGATATTCGTTATCTGCAAGAAATTGCAGCCAACGTCAGCGTCCCCGTTTTACGAAAAGACTTCGTGATTGATTCTTACATGCTTTACCAGGCCAAAGCAGCTGGTGCCAGCATCGTGCTATTAATAGTAGCAATCCTCAGTGATCAGCAGCTGAAAGATTACTTTAAACTGGCACACGAATTGGGATTAGCAGCCTTAGTCGAAGCTCACGATGAACAAGAATTAAAACGCGCCGTCAATGTTGGTGCCAAACTGATCGGCGTGAACAACCGCGATTTAAGAACTTTCAACGTTTCATTGAATAACAGCATCAAGCTGCGCAAGCTGGTGCCTAACAATATCGCCTTCGTCGCCGAAAGCGGGATTCATACTAGAGACGACGTGAAGGTCATGGAAGCTAACCACATGAACGGCATCTTAATCGGTGAGGCTTTAATGACTGCACCGGATAAAGCTGAAAAAATTACGCAATTATTAGGAGTGTGATGACATGACGCAAATCAAAATCTGTGGCTTAATGCGAGAACAAGATACGCAGGTGGTTAATGAAGTGCACCCAGATTTCGCTGGTTTTGTATTTGCGAAAAGTCGTCGTCAAATCTCGCTGCCCACTGCTTTAAAATTTCGGCAGCTACTTGACCCATCCATTCCAACCGCTGGCGTGTTCGTGAACGAACCACTAGCCAATATGTTAAAAATTTATCACAGCGGTGCGATTCAAATCGTCCAACTTCACGGTAACGAGTCCGAAGACACCGTCAAAGCATTAAAGGATGCTGGCGCAACCGTCTTCCAAGTTTTTAAACCGGATGCCAAAATCACACCCACTGCAGCTGATTACGTGATGTTAGATAGTGGGAATGGTTCAGGAGTCACATTGGACTGGACACGAGTACCAAAAGCGCCCCACCCCTTTATCTTAGCCGGTGGACTAACACCTGAAAATGTCACGACTGCTATCAACACCGTTCACCCAGACGTAATTGACGTCTCCAGTGGTGTCGAAACCAACGGCCAAAAAGATCCTGAAAAGATTCGCGCAATCGTTGCAACTACACATGCTAACTAACGAAAGGAAACCTATCAATGACTGAACTTAATTTGGAACTTAACAAAAACACCTCCGGACGCTACGGCGAATACGGTGGTCAATATATCCCTGAAACTTTAATGAATGAACTGGATCGCATGACTAAAGCTTACGAGCATTACAAGAATGACCCAGAATTCAAAACCGAACTCCACGACTTATTAGTGGATTATGCTAACCGCCCTTCACTGCTGTACTATGCAGAACGCATGACCAAAGACCTCGGCGGCGCTCAAATTTACTTGAAGCGTGAAGACCTTAACCATACTGGTGCCCACAAGATCAACAACGTCATTGGCCAAGCCTTACTGGCAAAGCACATGGGCAAAACCCGTTTGATTGCTGAAACTGGTGCCGGCCAACATGGTGTGGCAACAGCTACCATTGCTGCCTACTTCGGTATGGAATGCGAAATTTTCATGGGTAAAGAAGATACTGACCGTCAACGTTTAAACGTTTACCGGATGGAATTATTAGGCGCCAAAGTTCACCCCGTTACCAGCGGTTCAATGGTCTTAAAGGATGCCATCAACGCGGCACTGCAAGACTGGACTAAACGGGTTGACGACACCTTCTACCTCATGGGTTCAGCTACTGGTCCACACCCTTACCCATTAATGGTTCGGGATTTCCAATCAATCATCAGCCAAGAATCAAAAAAGCAACTTCAAGAAAAGACCGGTAAATTACCAGATATGGTTGTTGCTTGTGTTGGTGGCGGTTCAAACGCCATTGGTTCATTTGCCAACTACATCGATGATCCAAGTGTCCAACTAGTTGGTGCCGAAGCTGCTGGTAAAGGTGTTGAAACTGATCTCACCGCAGCTACGGTTGAACGGGGCTCTGATGGTATCTTCCATGGTATGAAGTCCATGTTCCTGCAAAACAAGACCGGGCAAATCAACCCAGTATACTCAATTTCAGCTGGTCTTGATTACCCTGGCGTTGGTCCAGAACATGCCTACCTGGCCAAAACTGGTCGTGCTCAATACGTTGGCATTACCGATGACGAAGCCGTTCAGGCCTTTGAATACATCGCCAAAACGGAAGGTATCGTGGCGGCCATCGAAAGTTGCCATGCCGTTGCCTACGTTGAAAAAATTGCACCAAAGATGCGTAAAGATCAAATCATTGTCTGCACCCTCTCAGGTCGGGGCGACAAAGACGTAGCTTCAATCGCTAAATACAGAGGAGTGGATATTGATGAGTAAATTAACTGATGCCTTTAAAAACCAAAAAGCTTTCATCCCGTTCGTTGCAGCCAACGACCCGGACTTTGAAGGAACTGTCAACAACGTAGTCGCACTAGCTAAAGGTGGAGCCGACATTGTTGAACTTGGGATTCCCTTCTCCGATCCAATCGCTGATGGCCCAGTGATTCAAGCGGCTGATTTACGAGCATTGAAAGCCGATCCTGATTTGCCAATGGACACCATTTTCGACATGGTTAAGGAGATCCGCAAGCAAACCGACGTGCCGCTAGCGTTCCTGACTTATTTAAACATCGTCTTCCAATATGGATACGATGCCTTTACCGCTCGTTGTGAGGAACTAGGAATTTACGGGTTAGTCATTCCAGATATGCCTCTAGAAGAACGTGGTGAATTAGCGCCTATAGCTGAAAAACACAACGTTGATTTAATTCCGTTAGTTACCCCAATTTCCGCTGACCGTATCGAAAAAATTGCCGCTGCTGCCACTGGTTTTATCTACGTGGTTTCTTCATTGGGGGTTACTGGTGAACGAAGTGAATTTGCGAATGGGTTAGCTGACTTGGTTACCCGGATTCGCAAAGTGACCGATGTCCCAACCGCCATTGGTTTTGGGATTCACACGCCTGAACAAGCCACCGAAATGGCTCAAATCGCTGATGGCGCCATCGTTGGTAGTGCCTGTGTCAACATCGTAGCTGAATATGGTCGCCAAGCACCAGCAAAATTGACCGATTATACCAAACAAATGAAAGCAGCTGTTAATGCCAATCCCGTGAGATAGGGACAACTGTTTACAAAAACAGGAATCACTCTTCCAAACACTTGGATTTGTGATTCCTGTTTTTGCAGAGGTGACAGTTACAACGAACTGTTTAACCGATAGTAATAAGTGAATCATTTTATACTTAATAATGACTTACTATCAGCTTTAAACCGGTATTCTCAACCATTGTATTCCCAACTGATTTAAATTTGTTTGTCAAAATCAAGTCTTTATGGTTGTGATTGCAAGCATATACTGGTATTCTACAATCGAATTATATTTCTGAGTTATATTTTGGAGGAGGGGGTAACTATGAACACTAAAACAACCGCTAGCTTAATTCATCGTATTGCAAGTTTTGAGACTCAGTATTTGAACCAACAACTGCGCAGCTTAGACCTGAACTCTGATCAGGCCAGGGCAATCAACTTCATTGCCAGTCACCCTAATAGTATGCAGCGTGATATCGCGCACTACCTTAACCGGCAGGAGGCCAGTGTCACCAACCTATTAAAGGGGTTAGTTCGTCGCAATCTCATCGTCCGTACGATTCCGGTGGAAAACGAACGAACCAAACTGCTTTCTTTAACCCAAGCAGGTGCAGACTTAGTTGATGATATTCAAAAATCTTTTTCACAAATGAACATTCTTTTAGAAGACTCTTTGTCTGATGCTGAGGCCACAAAGTTAACCCAGCTACTGTACACGATTCAAAAACAAATTGATGTTGACTAGAATTGAATTTGTATAACCAAGGTAATATACAATTGGAATAATTGATTAAAACGTGGTCGTCTCCTTTATCCTTGAAACACTGGATAAGGAGGCTTTTTGCGCGCTCATTGTTTCAAATCGTGTACAATGTGATTAACAAGCTCCTCATAGAAAGAAGGCCTTCACCATTTCAATAGATATCAATTGGCTCTACCAAACCTTGCTGGACCACATGGGACCTTCTGGCTGGTGGCCGGCAGATGATAAACGCGACATTATTGTCGGCGCTATTTTAGTTCAAAATACTGCTTGGCAAAACGCTGCCGTGGGTTTAGATAATCTAAAACACCGCACCGGGTTGGATCCCGAAGCGGTGTTATCGTTATCGCAGACTGATTTAATTGACCTGATTCGGGCAAGCGGCTTCTACCGTAATAAGGCAAAGGCCATTCACAGCGTCTTTCGATGGTTTAATGACCGAAACTGGGACTATGCTGGTATTGCTGCAAAATCAACTCAAAAAGAGCTACGCAAACAACTACTGGCACTACCTGGCGTTGGACAGGAAACCGCGGATGTTTACCTTGTGTACGTCTTTGATTTACCAACTTTTATTGCCGATTCCTACACCCGCCGCCTCTTTAAGCACTTAGGTTACCAACAAACCGATACTTACCAGCACTTAAAACAACAGGTCACCCTGCCCGATAATTTCACCTACGAAATGGCGCAGGATTTCCACGGTCAGTTAGATGAATTCGGCAAACAGTATCTGCAGCGTGACGACACCTTTGAAGACAGTTTTCTAGCGCGAGAACTATCTAAATAGTAACAAGCTCAATAGTGCTAAAAGGCCAGGAATCCCTTGAGTCCAAGCAATCTGACGATTTACCGTTAAACCACCGAAGATACCGGCAATAAATACAAAAGCCGTGAACAGTAAGCAACCCGGCATTACCGCATTGGCGGGCATCCCAAAACGCATGAATAGTAAACCGACACCCACAAATCCGTTATACAAACCAAAATTAGCCATTGTAGCCTTAGTTTCTGGCTGCTGTTGATACCGCGTTGAAAAGCCAAAAGCCCTTTGTGCAGCAGCAGTTTGCGACCCAAACATTTCCAAACATAATATCAATAGTGCCTCTAATGCGACGATCACCACTAGCACCGTACTAATGACTGACATGTCCTTACCCCCTAAAATAATTTAGAGTCACCAGTTGGTACGAGATAAACCCCAAATGAGCCATACCCACTCGGCCAAGTATGATAGTTGCTGGTATAGCCATGCGGCGTCGCGTAGATACCAATCTGATAGCCCTTATACTTAGCCCGCTTTGACGCCGTATAGCCCTGAGCATCTAAAGCAGCGCTGACTAGTTTAGTATAATCCGTTTTGCTTGAAGTGCTGGTCCAGTTGTAAGGCGTAAAAATGCCAATGGCCGCCGAATTCTTGTTAAGTTTCGAATAAGTAGCGGTTTTGCTGACGCCGGCGTTCAAATCATTATGGGCATCATTTGAATAACTGGTATTGAGGATCGTCCCCGGAAACAGTGCCAGAATGTCCGCCTGTAATTTTGCCGCTTCACGAACCGATTTGATTCCGGCTAAGCCACCACCATAGGATTTCACTACGGCACTGTGAGCAAAAGCATCATCAGGGTTATCACCCTTCTTTAAATACGAGCAGTAAATTAAGCCCTTAATTTTACCGTTGTTATTGGTCACCTGGTAATAGTAGCCGGACTTCTTCCCCAATTGCAGTTTAACTCGCTTATCAACGTACCAAGTTGTTCGCGGATAATGTTTGAGATTATGCGTTTTTTTAGTGTGCTTTAAATCCCACATATACTTATTACTGGTGGTTTTGATGTAGTAAGGCACATCACTGTAGTCCTTGGTCTTAACGACTTTCCAGGACGTAGTCGCTTTCCCAGTCGTTGATATGGTAGCAACTCCTAAACCGCCCAGCACGAGTCCAACTGCTAATGCTGTAACACTCTTTTTCATGTGACACTCCCCCATTCGCATACATAATGTCGTTGCCTTAAATGTAGCAGAGGTAAAGGTTGGCCGCAAGGGGAGGTATTAGATTTTACTGGTCGATCTTAAAAATGAAAAATAGAACAAAAATGACCTGATCCCAATAATCAAAGGATTAGGCCATCTTTTTCAAAGTTCCAACTGCAAAAAAATGAGTACCTGTTTTTCTCCAGAGCGATGCCAAATAAGCGTCTGCGTGAGAAATCGTACAACGAGTAAAGGTTGGTCTTCGTAGATTGATTTTAATAGTGTACAATATTAATTGTCGCAACGCCTTGCACACGTGATACCGCGTCGAGAGGTGGTGACGACCTTGAATACATTTGATACCGCGATTATCGCGCCTTTACTAGTTGGGGTGATTCTACTTTGTATAGATCACTGGTTAGACGACCGAAAGTAAAGTGTGTTGCGACATCAGTCTAACAATTGGCACCACAGGTATCACCTTGTAGCGGGGTGATACTTTTTTGTTGCAAAAAAAAGACCGTTGCGGGTAGCGACCACAACGGCTGGTGATAACTTTGAACACATTTGATATGCCTACATTTTAACACGAGTGAGCCCTGTTATCTACCAAAGCCTTACAAGATTCAGAAACTTTACAGTCAGAAACGCAATTTTATGTATCGAAATTCTGGGATCACCGCGTACCCTAACTTTTGTCTTTAGTGTTGAAATTAAATGTTCCGTTAGCATCAATTTCATACATATCAGGTGTATTTGAAATATCAATAGGCATAATTTTTACCTCACTTTATTGTGATACTGCAATCGCGATTACAATGACCATTCTAGTAAGGTTGACGATGCTATGTCCCGGGTTTGTTGCAACTTATGGGATCTAAAAAAGCTGCCGAGAATTTCGACAGCCTTTTGTGATGTCACATTTGTAGTGACACCTATATTTAAATTATCTTGGAATTTTAATTAAGGACCTTTTTAGCAATCTGATAAACCGTTGCTGCTTGTTGTCCCTTCACATTTTCAACCTTTTTGTTGTTCTGCCATTTAATCTGATTGGCAGTATTATCTTGAGCACTAGAGTATACCGTTACTGCACCTTTATCGACATCCTGATTCGTGATGTCACTGTTCTTTAGCTGCTGATTGACTTGGGTAGCTAATTTTTCCGGATCAGTACGCAAGGTTTGAGTGGTATCTGTCACCGTTGTCACTGACCAGTTACCCTTCTGCCAACTCACGTAAATGTGACCCATGACACCCTGCTCCTTTGCTTTGGTACCATCGCTTAATTTCACCGTTTCGCCATTATGATCTTGATCAGAGACTGCATCCGCTGCTTTTGCTGCTGTGGATTCAGTAGTTTGCTGATAAGTGGCAGTTGGCTCAGACTGACCCGATTGCTGATAAGTCACTTTTGCGTTGGCCGTTGTTCCCGTTACTTTTTTTACCGTAGCCGTTTGATTACTGGTTTGAACCGTCTTAGGCACTGATAAATCCGCAGTAGTTGGTTGGTCATTCCCATGTACAAGTGGCCCTGCAAAGATAACCGCTGATAACAATCCCGTTACCAAGATACCGGCTGGAATTAAAACGCGTTTCTTCATATTGATCACTCCTTCCTACTTCGTCGCGTTAGCGTTTACGTAACCCATCCAAGTGTTGCCATCATAAAGTGAGTAGTAAACTTTTCCGTTACCAGCAGTATAAGTATATTTAGCCGTATACGAACGACCATTCAGATTCGTACTGTTGTACTTAGCAGTCGCAAATAAGAGGCTATTCCACAAACTATATCCGTTCTTCTTCAACGTCACCGTCTGGTTATAAGCGACTGGTTTCATGACCGTCATAGCATTCTTATTAACGTACCCGGCCCATTTACCATGCTTATCATAGAGCGAATAGTAGGTCGAACCATTGTAATGGTTGTAGTAGTACTTGGCCGTGTAGTCGGTCCCCACTTTAGTCGTCCCTTTTTTACTTGAGAAAACTAGATTGCCCCAAATGGTGTAATTAGCCTTGGAAACCGTCACTACCTTGTTGTAGCTGATGGCCCGTGACGATAAGAACCAGCTGGTGTTCTTAACGTGCTTCTTGCTAGCATCCACATTTTGATTCAGTGCAGAAGAATGCCAAGCATCCGTGTACTGCCATAGGACGTGGCTCATACTTGGTTCCGCTGACTGATAGGCAGCTAACCAGTAGCCGTCATAGTTCTTCATGGACGTGGCGGCGTACTCGTTGGCGAAGCTTTGATAGGAATAAAACAAGATCCGTTTATGTAGCGCTTTAGACCGCAATTCGCTGTACCACGCCGCGGTCGCGCTGTTAGTCGTTCCGCTAGTAACGGTCTGATCTTCATAATCGTTGACATAAAAAGCAGCAGATGGCGCACGGGAATAAAGATCTGAGGCTTCAGTTTTAGCGTCTGACGTACTGCTGTACTGACTAAACGAATAGACACCGTACTTCAGACCATATTTTTCGCAGAGGGCAGCATTATTGGCAAAGTCTTTATCTTTGTAATCACTGCCGTACTGAACGCGTAGTATTACGAACGGAACAGTCTTCTTTAAATTCTGTACTTCGGTAGCTGTGAGCGCTCCCTGCCATTCCGATAAATCCGGAATTGAAGTCCCCACTGCTGCATGTGCTGTTGTTTGAATGGCCATAGCGCCGCTAAATAGTGCTAGACTGCATACGACCCATTTGAGACAGGTAATTTTTAACTGTTTTAAGTTCATCATTTATTCACCTCGGACCTACGATAACGTCACTGGACGCGCATAACCGACCACGTGCCACCACGGTGCGGAAATCGCTTCAGTAATGACCCCGTAGTTTTGAGCGTCGATCATTTTACCATCACCCGCAACGATGCCGACGTGGGAAATACTGCTGGTACTGCCACCAAAGAAGGCTAAATCACCCGTCTTTAAATTAGCTTTGCTGACGTGGGCATATGTGTTGTATTGCGATTGAGCAGTCCGTGGCAACGACTTATCTGCTGCTTTCTGGTAAACGTACTTTGTTAACCCAGAACAGTCAAACGCACTGGGACCGTTACCGCCATAGCTATAGGGTTTGCCTAACTGTTTTTTAGCGTAACTGAGAACGGTCGCTGAGGTGGCACCAGCTTTTAAATAACCGTGCCAGATCCAGCCAGAAACGCTTTTGCTCTTATTGGTGATGTAGTAATAAAGATATGTAACACCGTTTGATTTCTTCATATACATTTTTTTGGTAGCTTCCCAAGTGGTATTGGGATAATTTGATAACGAATGGGTCTTTTTGCTGAACGTGATAGCACTGCCATTCAAACTTAAGTTGTAAGTGCCACCCTTTGTTGATTTCCTAACGTAAGTCTTTGGTGTCATATTACTTTGACTAACCAATGTGGCATCCGCCGCACTAGCTTGCGTTTGAACACCAAAGAACAGGCAACATACAAAGCTCAATGCCACGATTAGTCCAATCCGAAGATGATATTTTCGACTCATTTAAAACACTCCCTTACTTGATTTCACCATCCACATTACGCTGGTAATATAACGGGAGCGTTACATCAATCTTGCATAAAAATTAACAATAAGTGACACGAAATGCATTTGCAATCATTTTGTTATAATTATAGCTTGGTCCTTGTTATATCAGTTATTTTGCTAATTTGTGTACCTTAAATGAAACTTAAAGCGATCACTATATTTGAATAATTATAAATTAAGCATAAAAAATATCATTGTATCTCACGCATAATAAAGGGTTGTGCCATAAGTCTATATTAGCAGGTATTTCAATCAATTTTTCAACAAAAAATAGTGATTCCTGTCCTTGGGTTCAGCGCTTCAGCATTGACTAATCGTGTTCCAAAACTCAGATTTCTGCCATTTAACGCAAATAAAACCCATCCCGATGAAGTGCATCGGAATGAGTTTTACTCACGTTAAATTCTGGAATCTACCAAGTTTTGTCACACAAAAAAAGACGCCCCATCACTGGGACGCCCATACAGCCACTTAGCCGAAACTAAATGGGTTCTCAAAAATCCACATTTCCTTTGAACCAAGGCAGCCGCATATCCGGCGGTGTTACATTGCCTGCTGTGCAAAAAAATCACCTAGTTGCTCGCGCAAACCGCTATTGCTAGCGACGTGATATTCTCGACTCATCGCATGTAGAGTATCATAGCACGGATTGATGCCAGAAGCAAATCGACATCTTTATTCGTCGGTCGTTTCTGCATCCTCATCTTCGTCTTTCTTTTCTTGGTTTTCTTTGATTTGATCTAACTGCTTCTCCAACCACGTTGCGATGGCAGTCGCCATATCGGCTTGATGACTGACAAAATCATCTGCCGAAGCCACCTTATCAATTCGCATAGAAGACGCATTAACATCTGGTGATTCGATGATACTATAAACACTGATTGGCAAAGTATCATCATCTGCCAACATCTTCTTCATAGCGTTCAGATAACGTAATGGCAAGTTAACCACGCTAGTTTCCAGATGTACTTGAATATCAGCATCCGTTAAAGTCAGCGTAGCCTGTGCCAATTGATGATCATCAATTGCTTTAACGATCATATTGACCATTGGCTCAAGTGATTTAACCGCGCCATTCTTTTTGATTTCAGCTAAACTGCTACCAAAATTCTGTGTGTCATAATTTTCAGCTTCAACTTCTTCAACGAAGTCCTTTACTAAACTTTCCATAGTTACCTCGATTACTTATTTTGTTTGGCTTTTTCCTGCTGCATCTTTTTAATTTCTTCCAGCTTATCATTATCACGTTTATTATCAAGCCAGTGACGATATCGGAATGCCAATACCATCCAGTAGCCGTTAAAGAGAATGACTAAGAAGTCCGCCAAGATAACCGCCGCTTTGATACTGAGGATTGCTTTGCTGCTAAACATCACCGTTACAATACCATTAAATAGGCCAAATGAATAGATGATGATCACCATCGCCAAGACGTAGTAGCCAGAATTATGACCTAAAGCGCCCCAAATCATGGGTAACGCGTAAAGCACCAGTGAAATAATCAGGGAACTAATAATGGCTTTCATCTGAAAGGGATGCCCTAACGCGACCAGTTTAGATGACATCACGAGGTTCATCGCGGAAAAGAGCACCCACGAAACGATGCCAAGTGTGATTAATTTTTGCTTAAGCATGTAATTCTCCTTAATCGTTATTAATAGTTCAAATTGTAGCATAGTTCGCCATTAAAAATACAGGTTTGCTCCGAGCAATGTGTGCTGGGGTAAACCTGTATTTGTTTTGATGTTTGTGTTTATTGAGTTGTGGTTGGTTAGCTTTTACATAGCCGAATCGGGCTACAACAGGCAGAGACTTGCACCTAAGCCAATACCGGTATAAATCCAAAACCGGGATTTTTACCGGCATTAACTTAGGCTCCAGTCTCTAACCGCCTGTTTTCGCACCTTGGCTGAATCGGGCTACTCCAAGCAGAGAGCTGCATGTAAGTCACTTTCGGTACAAATCCAAGTTCGGGATTTCCACCGAAAGCGTCTTACACTCCGCTCTCTAACCGCTTGGTTCCGCACCTTATGCCAACAAATCCACCAACTGCTCCTTTTTGATACCCATGAAATACTGACTAATATCTACATCAGCAAACGCCTTTTCCAAGTTTTCACGGTCATACCGGATTCCCTTTAGCTGTTCAGCTAATTCGCTGGCATCCTTTGGCCCGAAGAAATCACCGAAGAACTTGATCTGTGAGATCTTGCCTTGTTCTACTAAAATCCGGGCATCAATGGTACCTGAATCAAAGTGTTGACGCTTCTTTACCGTAAATTCTGGTGAAGTACCGTAAACCCAGTCCCAGTTGTTGTAGTACTGTTCATAGATCTTATCGATTTCTTTTTGTTCATCAGGGGTAACCACGTATTCTTTATCCTTGATTTCATCCAAGCTATCTACATGGAATAATTCCTTCAACAGCTTATCACGGAATTCAGGTACCGTAATGTTTTGATATTCAGGTGCCAAGTATGGCTTCAAGTTCGTCACACGAGAACGGACTGATTTGATTCCCTTTGAGGCAATCTTATCTTCTGGCACGTTCAAAGCATCTGCAATGACGTTTTGATCAACATCCAGCATCAACGTCCCATGGGAGAAGGTCTTACCATTCTTAGTATACATTGCGTTACCAGAGAACTTCTTGCCGTCAACTAAGATATCGTTACGACCAGAAACTTCTACTGACGTTGCGCCCATGTCATGTAAGGCATCGACAATTGGTTGAACGAAAGACTTGAAGTCCCCGAACTGTTCAGAGTTACTATCCAGCACGAAGCTGAAGCACAGGTTACCGAGGTCTTGATAAACCGCACCCCCGCCAGAAAGACGACGAGTGACAGTAATATTGTGTTCCTCAACGTATTTTTGGTTAATTTCTTCTAAAGTATTTTGGTTACGGCCAACAATGATACATGGCTTTTCGTAATAGAAAAGCACTAAAGGTTCACCGAAATCCTTATTGTTCATTAAATATTGTTCAGTAGCTAAGTTACGCCCAATATCGTGGGCTGTCATAGAAACATACCGCATGTCCAAACTTCCCTTCCAAATATTAATAACCAATCTTGTAACTTTTGTAACCGACTTTCATTTTACCATATTCATGTAAGGGGTTACAGTTTGGACACTTAAATTGTGCACGAAAAAAGCATTGAACTCGCTCCTAACCTAGAAACTGCACAAACTCATCCAGTGTGATACCAGCAAAATAGTCGCCAACATTGACATGGGCTAGCGCCTTTCGCAGCGATGGCTGGTCATAACGAACATCCTTAAGCAATTTGGCCAGATCAACCGCATACTTTTCACCGAAGAAATCGCCAAAGAAAGTCACTTGCTTAATACGGCCCTTTTCTACTAATACCCGAGCGTCAATTGTCCCTGCATCAAAGTGTTGCCGCCTCTTCACCGTAAATTCTGGCGAAGTGCCATAGACCCAGTCCCAGTTATTGTAGTAGTCATCGTAAAGCTTCTGAATCTGCTTTTTATCTTCATCCGTTAGATGATAAGCTTTGTCAGCCACCTTAGCGAGATCATCCACGGCATAGACTTTCCGCAAAATCGTATCGCGGAACTCCGCAATCGTTAAGTTTTGATATTCCGGCTTTAAATAGGGTTTCAGATTCGTCACCCGTGAGCGCACCGACTTGATCCCCTTCGAAGCAATCTTATCTTTTGGCACATTTAAGGCGTGCGCAATCACGCTTTGATCGACGTCATACATCAACGTGCCGTGAGAAAACATCTTGTTATTCTTCACGTACATCGCGTTACCGGAGAATTTTTTACCGTTCACTAAAATATCATTCCGGCCAGATACCTCGATTGACGTGGCACCCATTTCTTTTAGGGCATCAACAATGGGCTTCGTAAAGGCCTTAAAGTCGCCAAATCGGTCATCGTCGCGATCCACCACGAAGCTAAAAGAAACGTTGCCGAGATCATCATACACAGCACCGCCACCGGATAACCGACGCGTCACTTGAATATTATGCTTTGCCACGTAATCCTGATTAATTTCTTCTAAAGTATTTTGATTCCGACCAACGATAATGCAGGGCTTTTGGTAGTAAAACAGTAAAATGGGTTCATCAAAGTCTTTATTATTCATCAGATATTGCTCAGTTGCTAGATTATAACCGATATCTTCTGTTTCCATATTGTAATAGTACATAAACCAGTTGCTCCTTCTAATGGTTTTACTCTAAGTTTACCGCATTATAGGTAAAATGAAACCGCTGTAATCAGCTTAATACTAATTACAGCGGTCCCTTAATGACGGCCGTAGTCGCCATTCAGTTCTATACTGTTATTATGTAACTTTGCGCTTAAAATAACAACGATTTAGTCCACGAAAAGGCTTCCAGAGATAGCGCCAATTATGAAAGCTTTGAAACGACCTAGCTTCTCTCTTTTACTTATTGATCAATTACCAATCAATCCAATCCGGTAATAACAAGTTTTCATTTTCCTAATACTAATGGCTAAATTATGGTAAAATAAAGGGTGAAGTACTAGTGGTTCGTTTTGTTGGGCAAAACCATGGCGTGCTTACGAAAAGGTTTTATGATGGATTTATTATTTGTGAGGGAGTGGCGTATATGGACCAGCAATACAATAACATTCTTGCACCGGTTGATGGATCAAAAGCCACTGATCCGGTGTTAGACAAAGCAATCGAAGTCGCTAAGTTAAACGATACTCATTTGGATATCTTAAACGTCTTGGAAGTTAACCAGTTCAGTGACACTTATGGCGGTGCTGTTAGTGGCGACGTGATTTACAAGCTTTCAGAAGACGTGCAAGCACGCCTAAACGAGTTAAAACAAAAGGCCTTGGACGCAGGCGTTAAGTCAGTTGATATTCACGTTCGGTTTGGTAACCCTAAACCAGTTATCGCCCGTGAATTTCCTGCTGACCATGATACTCAACTCATCGTCATTGGTTCAACCGGTTTAACCGCTGTTGAACGCTTGATGATTGGCTCAGTTACCAACTATGTTAGCCGTTCAGCTGTCTGCGATGTCTTGATCGTTAAGCCTGCCGAATTAGCAAAGTTAGATAAGAAATAATTCGTTAGATGTTAGACACCAAGCACCCTTGCCCATTCTCGGGTAAGGGTGCTTTTTGGAGGAAACGCAATGACTCAACCCACACAGTGGCAGTTCACTACACACTTACCACGCGATTTTCAATCTAAGCCGCTACGCCAGTTACTGATGACCGACTGGTATCTGCCAAAACATTTAGTTTTTAGTTTAAAACGCGGTGAACGGGTATTAGTGAATGACCACTATCTGCCCGTCAATTTCGACGTACATCCTGGAGACCAAGTCACACTTACGTTTTTAGCGACAGATTTTGAGCATCCGTATTCAAACGTCACTCCAGACAGTGCTGCCACGGTTAGCGTGCTGTATGAAGATGCCAACTTACTGGTAGTCAACAAAACTCAGGGCAGCAAAACCCATCCCAACCAGCCTGGCGAAGTTGGCACAACTCTGAATCACGTAGCCGCTTATTTAGCACCAAAGAATCAGCAGCCCTACGTCATCAACCGACTGGATCAAGAAACCAGTGGCGCATTACTCATCGCAAAGAATCCGGCTGTCGTACCCGTCTTAGTTCGTTTAGTTAAGGAAAAATTAGTTCGCCGGACGTACCTGACGTGGATTCACGGTCGCCTTAATAGTTCACAAGGTCTTATCGCAATGCCGATTGGCCGCAACTTAGCTGATAAGCGAAAACGGCAGCTAAACGGTGACCACCCGCAAATGGCTATCACCCGTTACAAAGTCATCAGTCGCAAACCAAACGCCACCTTAGTTGCCGTTCAACTACAAACCGGTCGCACCCACCAAATCCGGGTCCACTTTGCTGGCCTCGGTCACCCTATCGTTGGCGACCCGTTGTACGCTAATGATCCACGCCAACAACGGTTACTGTTGCATAGTTGGCAATTACGCCTACCGCTCCCTTTTTCGTTGAACCACATCACGCTAACAGCCAGTTTGCCAGAGCCATTTCTGCAGTTTGAGCAACAATCGTTCAAATAGAGCCAACCGTTATCTTCGATTTGAAATAACGATTGGCTCTAATTTCTTTCTATTTATAAGCCACACCCTTACGCAGTCGCTGCCAGAAATGACTTTCATCCGCCTGTAAAATCAGGCCCTTGTAGATACTGCTGATATACCAGGTTAAACCGATAATCGTCAAGATCAAAATTCCTAGTGACATGCTAATTTCCACTAGACTAGCCGATTGATTGATGATCCTCAGCGGCATAAAGTACGATGAGAAAAATGGTACGTAGGACATGATCTTAACCACCAATGCATCCGCATTATTCTGAAACGGAAAGGTTGCAAAGAAAGCGATCATACTCAGATAAACAGCCGGATACGCCGCTTTTGAAGCATCTTCAGCCTTAGAAACTAACGCACCGCTAAAGGCTGCTAATATCGTATAGACAATCACACCTAAGAATAAGAACAGTAGGTTGACGTTAACGAGATTATGAACCACCTGATTAACTAATGAACCATACTGATCAAAGAAGGGTTTCGCCATGTTCATCTGTTTAGCTGCGACTAAACTTGCCCAGCCACCGATCAGATATACCAGCAGTTGCGTTGCAATCACCATTAGCACACCCAGAATCTTACCACAGAAATACTTTGCTGCAGTGGTACTGGAAAAGACCATTTCCATCACTTTGGTTCCCTTTTCCGAAGCAATTTCCTGCGCGGTAATCGACGAATAAGTCGTTAAAATCATGTAAACCATGAAGACGAGAATCCAGAATGAAACCATTCGGGCCAACTTAACGATCCCTTCACGCTTCTGCACAATCTGTTCAACGGTTGGCTGCACTGATAACTGTTTCAATTGTTGCTTCGTCAATTTGGCTTGTACCACGTTACTTTGAGTCTGCAGTTTGGCCAAGTAACCCGTTAATTGCGCCTTGTCTGACGTTGACATGGCCTCTTTGCCGTGATAAACCGCGCTATACTGCTTACCTTCTTTCAAAATGACGTAGCCGCTAATCTTGTTTTCCTTCAGCGCATGCTTAGCTGCCTTCACCGTTGTTAGCTTGGTATCCACATTATCTTTACCAGTAACTTGAATATAGCCTTTACGAAGCGCTGGTTGCTGAGCAATTACCGCAATATCCTCGCTACTACTAGTTGAATTGGCGGAGATAAACCCCACCCCAAAAGAAATCAGCAGCATAATAAATGGCGACAGCACCAAAATCACGAAACTCCACGATTTCACCTGACGTAAATAAGTCGTTAGTGTCACGATCCACATCTTTTTCATCTGGGGTCACCCGCTTTCAATCGAAAAATCTCATCTAGGGTTGGCGGTTGTTGGCTGAATTCCTCCATATATTCACCGTTAGAAAGACGTTGGAAAATCTGTCGACCAGCTGCCGGATCATCCACCCTTAATCGATAACGATGGGGTGACAGTTCCGCAACCTCCACCACGTGAGGTAACTGCGATAACTGTGCTGTCGACCAATCCGTAGTGACAAAAATTTCATTTTTACCAAATTTCTCACGAATGGACCGAATTTCACCGTGCAGTACCATCTCACCCTTACGCATCATGACCAACTCGTCGCAAAGTGCTTCCACGTTGCCCATATCATGACTGGAAAAGATGATCGCCGCCCCGTCCTTCTTCGCGTTTAAAATCGCCTGCTCCAAAATATCGACGTTTACTGGATCTAGGCCACTAAAGGGCTCATCCAGAATAATCAGCGACGGTCGATGAATCAGCGTACAAATCAGTTGAACTTTCTGCTGATTGCCTTTGGATAAAGACTTGATCTTATCGGTCTTTTTCCCTTTTACTTCGAACCGCTTCATCCACTGATCAATGGCCGGCTTAATCTGCTTAGCAGACTTCCCTTTAAGCCGTGCTAGGTGTAAAATCTGCTGTTCTACCGTCATTTTGGGCATCAGACTACGTTCTTCTGGTAAATAACCAATTTGATTAAAAACCTGCTCGTTGATTGGCTGATCATTCCAAGTGATGCGGCCATCATAATGAATGAAGCTTAAGATGCTGTGAAAAGTAGTTGATTTACCAGCACCGTTTTGACCAATCAAACCCAGAATTTCGCCTTTTTCCACGTTATACGTGACATCATTTAATGCCTGCAGTTCTCCAAAGTGTTTTGATAAATGCTCAATTTTTAACAATATCAGTTGCCCCCCTTTTTCCGTGCATACGATCCTGTGTTCATCATACCAAAGGAGGCGAAACTTTTGGGTATGAAAGACAAAATATAGGACAGCCATTTTAATAAATTTAGTAAAAATAGTTACAAAACAGCTTAGTTTCATTCCAACCTAGGTTTCAACTGATAGATGATGGTATAGTATAATCACAAAATCATTCATTGTTTCACATCTAAACTTGGAGGATGTCCCTTGAAAACGAAAATTTTATTAGTAGAAGACGAAGCTGCTCTAGCTGACTCCTTAACAACTGAATTTGAACTTGAACTTGATAATGTAGAAGTGATTTGGGCTAAAGACGGTCTGGAAGCACTGGATAAATTTCGTGATAACCAAGCAAACCTTGGTTTAATTGTACTGGACTGGATGCTGCCACATCTTGACGGTTTTAGTGTGCTACGGCGGATTAGGAAAACCAGTCAAGTCCCGATCATTATGCTGACTGCTCGGGATTATATTGGTGACAAAGTGGCTGGACTAACTGGCGGGGCTGATGACTATGTTACTAAGCCATTCGAGATGGAAGAACTGATTGCCCGCGTTGAAGTGGCATTACGTCACAGTGCGCCCGCTCAGGAAACCGCAACAGTTTATACAGTTTCAGATTTAACTGTGGATACTGAAAATAAACGCGTTTCGCATAATGGCAAAATTATTCCATTGACCCAACGAGAATACGAATTACTGGTAGTGTTAATTACCCATGAAAATGAACCCTGCTCACGTGAATCACTCCTGGATAGCGTCTGGGGCGTGGATTTTGACGGTCAACCTAATATCTTAGATGTTTATATCAAAAACCTACGTACTAAAATCGATTCCGTTCACAATCAGCAAAAATTAATCCACACCGTTCGAGGAGTTGGCTATATGTTGTCTGAAAACGTCCAAGAAAGGTGAGCCACATGAAAAAAGGAAAGCAGCGTAATCAATCAAGCGCGGCTATCATGCTTCGAAGTTTAATCACCATGGTGGTTGTTCTTACCCTTGCCTTAGGACTGATGATTATTTTAGCTGTGGGTCACCAGTTGCTAAGAGAAGTCGCCTCGAACACCGTTAACATTACTAACAGTCTCATCAAAGTCAATATTGATGGCGATGATGACTGGAAAAGCTGGCGTAAAAACAGTACGTTAGACACCAGTGCAAGTTATGTTTACGTACATAATCGTCGTAAGGATGCTAAAACCGAATATTATTTTTCACCGAATGCACGTGATCTTTTGAAGGTTAAGCCAGTAAAAGTACCGTTAGTCCCACACGTTTACTATCGTCCTGGCTTTGGTTTCCTCTATCACCGGCTGGTTCACGCCCGCGGCATCAGCTACACTCTTTGGCAAAATATGTACTCACAGTTGGCTGTACTCTTCCGGGTCATTGAAGTGACAGGATTCTTACTCATCTTGACTTTACTTGTCGCACCGCTGTATATTCGGCGGCTGACCAAGCGACTGACTGATCCCGTGTCGAGCCTTTCTCAAACGACCAAAATAATCGCTGCTGCCAAGGAACCAGGCTCCATGAAATTACCGGTTCCTAATCGGCCAATGGAAGTTAGCGAACTGGCCACCAACTTTAACGAACTTTTAGGTAAACTGGAAAAACGACAAGAACAGCAAAAGCTTTTCGTCATGAATGCTGCCCATGAATTACGGACACCGATTGCAACCATTCGCAGCCATGCGCAATTGATTGAACGTCATGGTAAGGAACATCCAGAGATCATCGAAAAATCAGTCCGCTACATTACCGAAGAATCTCGTCAAATGCAGCAATTGATCGAAGAACTGCTGGCATTATCACGAGCTGATCGCTTAGTGTTGGAAGTTCAGACCCTTGATCTAAGTGCAGTTGTGGCAAATACCGTTCAGAAAATGACGGAAACGTTCCCACAAACTTTCAAGACTGAGATAGCGCCAAATGTGCACCTCACTGGTAACGAAAATGCGATTGAGCAAATTCTCAACAGTATCTTGACTAACGCATCAAAATATTCTCCTAAAGACAGTACGATTAAAATCAGTCTGATTCAAACTGAAGATGGTGATTCGCAAATCGCCATCAAGGATCAGGGACGCGGTATTAGTGACGAAGATAAAGCACATATTTTTGAACGGTTTTATCGGAGCGCAGATGTTCGCGGTTCCGTTTCGGGAACTGGTCTAGGACTGGCAATCGCCTCACAATTAACAGAACTTCTCGGTGGTGACCTAAGTGTTAAGGATAATCACCCAACTGGCACGATTTTTACTCTGAAAATGGCATCTAGTTCCACACAAGCAAAAGCTTAATATAAGCCACAAAAAAACTTCTCAAATTTTTTTGAGAAGTTTTTTTGTGGCTTTTAGGGGAATTCTGAATTTTCTTCAGACAACAAGCCTAATATACCGGTATCTTACACCGTTAAACTAAAAAACATTGAGTTTTAATTGAGTTTTTATAGGTGGGTAGCCTCGCTACTTTCGACTATTCTAAGGACATTATCAACCGACGAAAGTCTGGATAAGAAGGGGGACCTATGATGTCCATATTAATACTTACCAGTTTATTACCTCACCTGATCAGCCAATTCGGCAGTCTCGTCTACGTTGGCCTATTTGCTTTGATTTTCATTGAAACCGGCGTTGTTATTCTGCCGTTCCTGCCAGGAGATTCCATCTTGTTCCTGTGCGGGTCACTAGCAGCAATGAGCACGCATTCACTAAATATCAGCGTGCTCATCTTAGCACTTGGCATCGCAGCAATCCTCGGCGATTCATTAAACTTTGAACTTGGCAAACACTTTGGAACGAAACTTTTCCAAAATAAAAAACTCAGTCGCTTCGTTAAACCAGAATACTTAACACGCTCCGAAAAATTCTTCAATAAACACGGTAAATCAGCCATTTTCCTTGGTCGCTTTATTCCGATTATTCGAACCTTTACCCCGTTCACCGCGGGAATGAGTAACATGCATCATCGCGACTTTCTGATCTATAACGTTTTAGGTGCATTGGCATGGGTCCTAGTCACCCTTGGTTCCGGCTTCTTACTCGGTAACAACGTCATCGTAAAAGCGCACTTTGAGCTCATCATGCTTGCTGTTGTCGGTATTTCAATGCTGCCAGCTGCCATATCAGTTCTGCGGCATCGTGGAGGTGCAGCAAATGCCAGCTAGACAAAAGAAGGTGGCTGGGATTGGATTGCTGATGACCTTCGCCTACCTTGCCTATTGCGTTGTGACCCATGCGGTCTGGTTGCAAAAATTCGATTCCACTACCGCAACATTATTAGCAGGAATCGTGACCCCAGCGAATTCAATCGTTTTTAAAGCCATTGCATTCCTAGGCAGTCCGGCAACGGTAATCGGCATCACTTGCATCCTCTGTCTCTGGCTTTGGGTTAGACACAGCGCAATCTTGAGTCTTTGGATCGGCGGTCTCCAACTGTTTGGTTCCGCCATCGCTGAAGCTGTCAAAAAAATCGTTGCTAGGCCTCGACCACTACACCAGTTAATTCCCGATACGGGGTTTAGTTTCCCAAGTGGCCATACCTTTTGCACCGCCATCTTCGTTTTTACGGTACTGATGCTGATTCTGCCAACGATTAAGAAGCGTCAATGCCGCATCGTAGCAGTTATAGCAGGCGTCATCTGGATTATTTTTGTCGCAACCTCCCGCGTTTACTTCCGGGATCACTTCGCTTCTGACGTGTTCGGCAGCATCCTGCTAGCATCAGGTTACTGGCTGTTAATCACGCCCTACGAAGCTCAAATCAAAAATTTAATCGGTAAATGTTTACCGGAAAGGATTCAATCATTATGAACACTCAAAAACTAACTATCGTGATTCCAGCCTATAACGAAGAAGAAATACTCGTCAATTCAGTTCATCGCCTGATTGACATTGAAGATCAAATCGCCGAAAAAGAGGCGCAAGGCCTTCAAGGCATTCGTGCCGATATCTTGATTGTGGATGACGGCTCTAAAGATCGCACTTGGGAACTGGTTGAACAGTTGCATCAGGAAAACTCCCGTGTTAAAGGACTCCGGTTTTCCCGTAATTTTGGCCATCAATCGGCCTTAATTGCCGGCTTAAAGGAAGCCGTTAAAACTGCTGATATGCTAGTTACCATCGACGCTGATCTTCAAGACGATCCAGATAAAATTCCAGCAATGGTTGACTTATATGCTGGCGGTAACGATATTGTCTACGGCGTCCGCAACAATCGTGACTCTGATTCCTGGTTCAAACGAACAACGGCTCAAGGTTACTACCGAACGTTACGGATGTTAGGCGTTGAACTGGTGCCAAACCACGCTGACTTCCGTTTGATGTCCAAACGTGCTGTCCAAACTCTTTTAGACTACCCTGAACGTAACCTGTTCATCCGTGGCATCATTCCCAAACTAGGCTTTAAAACCGGACGTGTTGAATACAAACGAACACCCCGGATGGCCGGCGAATCAAAATACCCGCTTAAAAAGATGATTGCCTTCGCCTGGGATGGTATTACGAGCCTCACCATCGCGCCCGTACGTTTGATTTTGATTCTCGGAACAGTCGCTTGCCTCTTGGCAATGGGCATGGTTGCGTACGCTGTTATTTTAAAGATTTTAGGTCTGACTGTTCATGGCTGGTCTTCCCTCATGGTTTCAATGTGGTTCATGGGCGGCGTTCAGCTGATCAGTTTAGGCGTCATTGGTGAATACATTGGCAAACTAACGACGGAAGTAAAGGGTCGTCCAAGATACACGATTCAAACCATCTTAGAGTAGGTGAAAATAATGACTCGCAAGGTCTTTCCAACTTTATTATCAGCTATGTTAATTGGCTGTTTAGCGATTGGTACCCTTGCCAATTTAACTGATTACACTGGCATTGCGGTGCTCATCGTAGCCGGCCTGATCTGTATGAGTACCCAGTTACTTGCTAATCGAATCAATACAATAAAATTTACCCATTTCCGTCTCGTAATTGGTATTGGCGCTATGTTAGCATCTTTAGTCACTCGCAGTTTAAAACCATCGTCGTGGCTGCACAGCGCGCAGTCAGCCAGTCGACGTGGTGCAAACCTACCACTATCAATTAGCTGATCACCCGGTCGTCGTTAACGGGCAAGCTAATCAAAACGCTTCCTTAGTTTATACTTTCCGACTACACCTCTAAAAGGAGTTACTTTTAATGGACAAAACTGTCAAAATAGCCTGCATCAAGCATAGTGAATCGTTCCGTTACCTCGTTGTTGGCGGTGGAACCACCTTAATCAACATCGTCTTCCTCTTCGGTTTGACTCACATTGCTGTCCCGTGGGCTTTGGCAAATCTGCTTGCGTGGTTCGCAAGTGTTCTATTCGCCTTTATCGCCAATAAGATTGTTTTTGTCGATGCTGCAATGGCTGCTCCTAAAGTCGTGGTTAAGGAAGGTCTGCGTTTCTTCGCACTTCGTGGTGCCTCACTGCTGGTTAATACCGCCATTATGTTTACCACGGGGATGACCCTCATGCACGGATCGCACGTAGCTGTGGGTTCTACAAATAACTTAAAATCCGTTAACATTGCCTGATTAAAAAGGAGCTGCAAATTTGGATAAAACCATCAAAATTCTCTACACTAAATACGGTGAGGCCTTCCGTTACCTCGTTGTAGGCGGACTCACCACCCTGATCAACATCGTCATCTTTTTTAGCTTGACGCACATCACCATCCCTTGGTTCTGGGCAAACATGGTCGCTTGGTTCTTAAGTGTCTTATTCGCCTTTGTCGCCAACAAGAAGGTCGTCTTCGGTTCAACTGACATGACACCCAGCGTTGTTTTCAAAGAGGGTATGAGCTTCTTCGTGCTTCGGGGCGCTTCATTGCTTGCTGATACCGCCATCTTATTCGTGGGACTCACCCTCATGCACGGTTCACCGATCATTGTCAAAATTGTTGATCAAGTCGTCGTCATTGGCTTGAATTATGTCTTTAGCAAGCATATTTTCTCCTGATGTTTTAGCAGTAATATGGCATATTTCGTTAAATTAAAATGGATCCGGATTCTAATATTCCGGGTCCATTTTTTGATATCATTTTACTTTCGGCTATGATCCACTACTGGTCTTTTCAGCTGAATAGCTTCCACCGTTGGCCGCTTGACAATGTGATGCGTCAACCGGTTGCTCAGCTTCTCGTAAGAGCCTAGTTTAGGCCCCACGAAATGACGGCGTGCTGACAAGACATAGTCAATCATCAATACCACGATGACCACAAACATAATCTTACCCGTGGCATAATGTAACATCACGTGAGCCGTTAACTGAATGTCCGTTGGGGATAAGATCATCAAACCAATCAAGAAGATGACCCACAAACAAGCAATAATGCTAACGGGAACACTCCACTTGCCCAAGTGCCATGGACCGTTATCATCAGCTGTCCAAACGCCTCGGAACTGTGCCCGTAACTTCAGCGCAATCGGAACAAAGTAGGAACTGTATAACCCAATAACACTCATGGTGCCAATTACCGCGTAAATACCATCAGAGATGCCGGCAAGAAACGCGATGACTGCAATCACCCAAATGGCAACGGCTGGTGTATGGAATTTAGTGGAAATTCGCTTCAAATACCGTGAAAATGGTAACCCGTTGTCACGACTAAACGCGTAAACCATCCGTGATGACGACGTAATAGATGAACAGCCGCAGAACCACATTGCAATGGTCACCAGCCACAACAGTACACCACTGAAACGACTCCCAACAGCCTGCTGAATGGCAACAATAAAGGCGTTATTACCCGCTGCAGCAACCGCTGCTGGATTCTTAATGGATAAGGTCACTAATGCTAACAACACGAAACCGAAAATTCCTGAAATAGCAACGGATAGGAAGACGCCCCATGGTGCCTGAACGCGAGGATTCAGCGTTTCTTCACTGGTATGCGCAGAGGCATCGTAACCCGTCAACGTCCATTGAGCCTGCAGTAAACCAATCAAGAAGGCACCCCAGTAAGGCATTGATGACGACGTCTGGGTTGAAAATGTACTAAATAAATAACTGACGTGATGTGCAGGACCGGCAACCATCAAAACACCGATAATCAGCAGAACACCAACCACGTGATAAATGGCAGAAAGTGAATTTAACTTTGAAACTAAATCGATACCGAAATGGTTCAGCAGCGCGTGGCTCGTTAAGATAACGGCGTAAGTGATCAAAAATTGCAATTTACTAGGATGCGCCATTAATAAGTTAGAAGCAAACGTTGCACAGCCATAATCGATGCCAGCAACAATCGTCACTTGGCCGATAATGTTCAACCAACCGGTAAACCAGCCCCACGTTGGGCCACCCAGAATAGCTGCCCAGTGATAAATGGCACCGGATGTCGGCACTGCTGAGGTCAGTTCAGCCATTGCCGCAGCTACAAATAAGACGAAAAACGTTACCAGCGGCCAGCCAATTCCCATGATTGCAGGGCCGCCTTGACTGAACCCGTAGCCGTAATAAGAAACAGCACCAGTTAAAATCGAAATAATTGAAAACGAAACGGCAAAGTTAGAAAAACCGCCCATATCGCGAATCAGTTCTTGCTTATAGCCAAATGATTTGGCTGTTGATTTTACTTGTTCATGATTAAGCTGCCATTGCCGAACAGAATGTGCCGCATTGACACCAATGAAACCCATCATGACTAATGTTAATCCAAGTATTGCGATACCTAAAAAACTCATCTAACCACGTTCCTCTCTATCTGCCATTGGGATATCGAAACTACATGTTAGATTATATAACATTAAATATAATTTTCAACGCATTTTCACAAATTTTCCTAATTTATTTTTAATTTTACATACTCGTGTTATAAATACCGACAAATCAGCATTACATAGTGATGTAAGCAAGAAAAAGAACCTTTTTATCCCATTTAAAAATTAAAAAACGATTGCAATCAAATTTATCAATGTTATTATTTATAACATGGAAGTCAAAAAAAGAAGGTGACAGCATGGGTGAAAAGCTTCGAACAGTTGGCATCGACATTGGGACATCAACGACTTCGTTGATTATCGCGGAGCTGACGATTACCGATGTTTCAGCCGGCTTTTCGCTACCGCAATTAGCGATTAGCCATAAACGCATCATCTATAGAAGCCCAGTAATTTTCACACCGTTACTGAGCGAAACTAAGATTGATGCCGTTCAGCTTAAGCAATTTGTCACTTCTCAGTATCATCGCGCTCATGTTACAAAGAGTAGCTTTAAACTGGGAGCGATTATTATGACTGGCGAAACAGCTCGGAAATCAAACGCCGATCGGGTCCTTCACGCGCTCAGTGAATACGCTGGTGACTTTGTTTGCGCAACGGCCGGCCCCGGTTTAGAAAGTATGATTGCTGGTAAGAGTGCGGCCCATTCCCTACTAGTACAACCTGACCCACAGCCGGTGATTAATTTCGATATTGGTGGCGGAACAACCAACTTGGCTTACTTCGTCAATGGCGACTGTCAAGACACCGCCTGTTTCGATATTGGGGGCCGATTGATCCGACTCGATCATGACAGCAACGTGATCACTTATATCGCACCGAAGCTGCAACAATTAATTACTCAGTTGGGCCTACCGATTCAGTTAGGTGCCGTTACCAGCGTGTCACAGTTACAACCATTAATCGACGCCATGGTAGCTCTGTTAGAAAATACGATTGGTCTTGGCGATCCCGTTGCCTATTTCAATCAATTTGTAACGGACAAATCGCTTCAACCGGTACCGTCAACAGTTCGCTTAACCTTTTCTGGCGGAGTCGCTGATTGCTTAGTAGATCAATTGCCAGCCGACCCTTTCCGTTACAGCGATATCGGCCTTCTTCTGGGACACGCTTTAAAACAGTCGTTGCTCTTTAAAGAAAGGCTCGTGTGTCCCGCAGATGAAACCATTCAGGCTACTGTCATTGGCGCCGGTTCACAATCAATGATGCTCAGTGGCAGTACCATCAACTATGATCGTTCAATCTTACCGCTGAGGAACCTACCCGTTGTTAAAGTGACCCAGTCGCTAAAGGCCTATCCACCGGAGACAGTGATCGCAAATATTCAGCAACAATTATCCCTGTTTGAACAATCAGTTATCGCCCTAGCGTTAGGTCCCGTCACCGCAACTTTTGAAGGTCTTCAACAATGGGTGGCGGTTATCCTTAAAAGTATGAACGCTTCTATTAAAGACCGACAGCCACTTATCATCGTCACGCAGGAAAACGTCGCTCAAGCCTTAGGTAATAGTCTTAGAAGCCAGCTGCCTCCAAATTATCCGGTAGTCGTACTGGACCAAATTAGCACATCATCCGGTGACTATCTCGATGTTGGTCTCCCCGTTGCCGGTGGTGATGCTGTCCCCGTCATCGTTAAAACACTGATCTTCAGTTGAAAGGAGTTTTTTTATGCATTTAAAAGTCACGTTATCTGGCGTCCACTACCAGTTCCAATCTGTTAAAGAGGTCATGGCCAAGGCCAACGAAGAGAAGTCCGGCGATACTTTAGCAGGAATCGCCGCTAAAAATACCGCCGAACGGGTGGCCGCTAAAATCGTTTTGTCACAGGTCACATTGGCTGATATTTACGAGCATCCCGCTGTGGACTACGATCATGATGAAGTTACCCGGATGATCATTGACGACCTGGACGATGATGTCTTTAGTCAAATCAAAAACTGGACCCTCGAACAACTAAGAGAGTGGCTGCTGGAGCCCCAAACAACTAATCAGATGATCCACTACATTTCTAAGGGATTGACTTCGGAAATGATTGCCGGTGTCTGCAAATTAATGACTAATATGGACCTCATTACCGCCGCTAAAAAAATCACCAACGAAAAAACGGCCAACACTACCATTGGCCGTCCCGGAACCTTCTCTTCTCGATTACAACCCAACCACCCTGCCGATGACGTGAGCGGAATTATGGCCTCCGTCATGGAAGGGCTGAGTATGGGAATCGGTGATGCCGTTATTGGTCTCAATCCCGTAAATGATACCGTTGATAACGTCACTCAGATTCTTAAAGCGTTCGATCAATTCTGTACGACTTGGCAGGTGCCTACCCAGACATGTGTGCTAGCTCACGTCACTACCCAGATGAAAGCAATCGAGCAAGGCGCCCCAGCCGGACTGATTTTTCAATCAATCGCCGGTTCCGAAAAAGCCAATACTGCATTTGGTATCAATGGGCACCTTATTGAGGAGGCTAATCAACTCGGCCACCAACGCCTACATAACAGTGGCCCCAACGTCATGTACTTCGAAACAGGTCAGGGATCAGAACTCTCTTCAGACGCCAACTTTGATGCTGACCAAGTCACGATGGAAGCACGCTGCTACGGTTTTGCCCGCCACTATGACCCCTTCATCGTCAACACAGTCGTTGGCTTTATCGGTCCAGAATATTTATATGATGCGAAGCAGGTCACCCGTGCCGGACTGGAAGATCACTTTATGGGCAAACTCAGCGGGCTAGCCATGGGCTGTGATGTTTGCTATACCAACCATATGCAGGCGGATCAAAACGACATTGAAAACTTGGCGGTTCTACTGGCCACTGCTGGCTGCACCTACATTATGGGTGTTCCCCAAGCTGACGATATCATGCTGAACTATCAGTCTACGGGCTATCAAGAAACCGCCACGATTCGCCAACTACTCAATCTACGGCCAATACCTGAGTTTGACAGTTGGCTGGAAAAAATGGGGATTAGCCATAACGGACAGTTAACTCGCAAAGCTGGCGATGCGTCACTATTCTTGACCAAGGAGGCTTTTTAAAATGAAACTAATCGCACCTCACATAGAAGCTTTACCCGTTGACGAAACCGGCAGCATCACCGATTTACGTGCTATTGATCAGCAAAAGGAGCTAACGGTTAAAGAACCTGTCAACGCTGAAGGTTATTTGGCGATGAAGGAAAAGACAACCGCCCGCTTAGGACTGGGAAGAATCGGCACACGCTACACGACTCGATCCGTTCTACGATTACGTGCGGATCACGCGGCTGCTAAGGATGCCGTTTGGACTGATGTCAGTACCGCATTTATTCAAAAAATGGGCTGGTTAGCCCTCCAGTCAACTTGCAAAACTGAAACGGAATATCTAACTCGTCCTGATCACGGTCGAATCATCGCGCCGACGGAACTTGATAAGCTTACACCGTTCTTTCCAACGCCACCCCGTGTTTTATTAGCCGTTGGTGATGGTCTCAGTTCTTCCGCCATCGAAGCCAACGCAGCCGAAGTGATTCCGGCCATTAAACAGGGCTTGGCTTTATCACAAATTCAAATTGGCACCATCCCCTTCATCCGGTTCGCACGTGTCGCCGTTGAAGATTATTTAGGTGAAGCCACTCATGCCGATGTTGTTTGTCTATTAATTGGTGAACGCCCCGGATTAGCAACTGCCAAATCAATGAGTGCCTACATTGCCTACCGACCAACTATTGGTATGCCTGAAGCACGCCGAACTGTAATCTCTAACATTCATCCAAATGGCGTACCTGCTGTGGAAGCTGGCGCCTACATTGCTAGTGTGATTAAGAAAATGCTGACTAAACAAGCGTCTGGGATTGCATTAACAAATACCGCCAAATAGATTTAATTAATCCCACTTCAAACACTAGTCCCCCCCCATTTTTGTAGTATGATAAGGACAAAGGGGGGATTTCACATGAAATTCAGCAAAATGTTTGGACTCACCGTAGCAACACTGTTAGCAGCTGTGGGAGTAGGACTGTCAACGCAAGCCAGCGCTGCTACTAGTAAACCTTTTTACGCAACGACGACTCGACAGGTCAAATCGGGAAAGGTGACCTTGCCAGCCAATACACGTGTATCCGTCTGGTATACATCAACTAAAAATCACAAACAATATGCTTCGATTGATTTAACGCCAATGAGTTATCGTATTCGTCACTCGACTAAGGCAACTTCAATCACGATTCCATACAGTCATCATTTAAAAAAATTGAAAAGTAATTCTCCGGCCCCATTATCTTTAGGAAAAGGGTTCAAGTACGCCTCTAATACGTGGACTAAGACACCTAAATTAAACTTCACTGCCGATAATTACGTTGAATACTTCGCTAGTGGTAATCTCAATCAGAAACCAACTTCTTCAACCAAGATTACAAAAACAAGGCAAAAAGGCAATGTGACTTACTACTATGCCAAGAAGAACATGCTAAAATTACCTGATAAACGCATCAGTAAAAAGGGTAACTACCAGTATCGCTTAACCGTTCGGAAAAACAAGGTTGTTTCAGGCGACCTATCAATCAGTTACTCGGTTGGTAGCAGCAAGAACTACTTTTATACACCGACACTAAAAGCTTAATCTTTAAATTATAGGCCTTAGCTAACATCCAATCAGATGCTGACTAAGGCCTTTTTAAATGATATATGAGCGTTTGCGACAGCAACCAACCAGCTACGTTGGCTAATCGTGCCAGAGTAAATGCAGTGAAGTGAAACTAGGCAGATCGTGGTATCGAAAGCAGTTAGCTTCCGTTCTTTGGAAGGTTACTGCTTTGCGCAGGCGGAGGAGATCCGCCCTGAGCGAAGCGAAGTGCTAGCTCCGGAGCAAGCCACGACGAGCTGCCTGGTTTCACGCAACGAAATGACCCCTTAGCCAATCCCCTCCCTAATCGATTCCACAAAAAAGCACTCCGAGAACTAAATCTCGAAGTGCTTTTAAAATGCTTTTAAGCAATTAAATTACTTAAGTGGCGTCCACTTCCAGTTCGTGACTTCTGGCATATCAGTACCATTTTCACGAATGTAAGCAGTGTGCTTAGCCACCATGTCATCCATATGCTGTTCGAAGGAAGCACCTTTGACAGCATATTCTGGCATGCTCAACAAAGCATCCTTTGCCAAGTGGTAACGGTCAAGTTCGTTCAAGACACGCATATCAAATGGTGTGGTAATATCACCGTTCTCACGGTAACCATGAACACGAAGGTTGTGGTTGTGACGATCGAAGAACATGTCACGTACCAAGTCTTCGTAACCATGGAAGGCGAAGATGACTGGCTTGTCAGTAGTGAAGTAACGGTCGAATTCTTCGTCGCTCAAACCACGAGGGTCCTTCTTTGGTGAACGAAGTCTCAACAGATCAACAACGTTAATGACACGCATCTTCAATTCAGGGAATGCTTCATGCAACAATGAAACGGCTGCGAAGACTTCCCAAGTTGGTTCACTACCAGCAGCAGCGAAGACAACGTCAGGTTCTTGACCCTGATCAGTTGAAGCCCAGTCGATGTAACCTAAACCATTGTGAACCAAGTTAGTGGCTTCATCGATTGAGAACCATTGTGGACGTGGGTGCTTTGAAGTAACCAGCAAGTTGATCGTCTGATAGCTGCGGAATGCAACATCAGCAACAGCAAGCAATGTGTTAGCGTCACCTGGCAAGTATTCACGAATCAACTCAGGCTTCTTTTCGTACAAGTGAGTTAACATACCTGGGTCTTGGTGAGTGTAACCATTGTGGTCTTGCTGGAAGACAGTTGAAGTATCCACGAAGTTCAATGAAGGATACTGCTTACGCCATGATTGTTCTGAAGCTTTACGCAACCACTTCATGTGTTGGGTCAACATTGAGTCGACGACACGACCAAATGATTCGTAAGTTGCGAAGAAGCCGTGACGACCAGTCAAAACATAACCTTCCAACCAGCCTTCAGCTTGGTGTTCGGAAAGTTGTGAGTCGATGACACGACCTTGAGGAGCCATGTTTTCATCGTTAGGTTCTTTAACAGCTTCTTCCCATTGACGCTTACCAGTATCGAGCATTGAGTACAGACGGTTAGACTTAGATTCGTCAGGACCAAATGCACGGAAGTTGTCAGGGTTCATCTTCATAGTGTCAGCAACCCAGTCAGACCAAACGATCATGTCTTGGGCAGTAACAGCACCTGGAGTGGTGACCTTAACAGCGTACTTCTTGTAGTCAGGCAACTTCAATGGTTCTGGCTTGATCCCACCATTAGTGATAGGGTTCATCGCCATCCGTTGTTCACCCTTAGGCGCCATATCGCGAACAGATTCCTTGATGGTGCCATCTTCGTTAAAGAAGTCTTCTGGTTTGTATGACTTCAACCACTTAACTAATTGGTCGGCATGTTCCATTGCGCCTGCAGCAATTGGTAGCGGAACTTGGTGAGCACGGAATGAACCTTCAACGGGATTACCATCGAAGTCTTCCTTAGGACCAGTCCAGCCTTTTGGTGAACGGAAGATGATCATTGGCCAGTTAGGTAATGAATTGTCATTGTTTTCGCGGGCATTCTTTTGAATAGCCTTGATCTTTTCAATAGCTTTGTCCATAGCCTTAGCCATGTCTTCATGAACAGGCTTGTGATCGTCTGGGTTCTTAACTTCAACGAACTCTGGATCCCAGCCCATCCCTTTGAAGTAGCTAGTCAAGTCTTCATCACTCATCCGTGAAAGGATAGTTGGGTTAGAAATCTTGAAGCCGTTCATGTTAATAATTGGTAAAACAGCACCATCTTTAATTGGGTTGATGAATTTGTCTGAGAACCATGATGTTGCTAATGGACCAGTTTCAGATTCACCATCACCAATTTCAACAGCGGCAATTACGTCTGGGTTATCTAAGATTGCACCAGTACCGTGTGAAAGTGAGTAACCAAGTTCGCCACCTTCGTGGATTGAGCCTGGTGTTTCAGGGGCAGCATGTGAGGCAACGCCACCTGGAAATGAGAATTGCTTGAATAACTTCTTAAGACCTTTTTCGTCTTGAGAAATGTTAGGGTAGATTTCTGAATAACTGCCATCAAGATATGAGTTAGAAACCATAACTTGACCACCATGCCCTGAACCTTCAATGTAGAACATATTCAAATCATACTTCTTGATGACCCGATTTAAATGTGCGTAAATAAAGTTCTGAGAAACAATCGTCCCCCAGTGACCAATCGGCTTAATTTTAACATCGTCTGAAGTCAAGTCGCGGTTCAATAATGGGTTGTCCCGTAAGAAAAGCTGACCAACAGACAAATAGTTGGCTGCACGCCAGTACGTGTCAACGCCTTCCAAATATTGTTCGGAATCGTAATCTTCTGCCATTAGAGTAACACTCCTTTGATTGATTAAAGATAACTGCACGACGTAATCAATGCAGTTGAAATGGTGTGTTAATTACCAGGTACGAATTGTATCGATAATTTACACCCACTATGATAGTCCCATTTACATAAAAGTCAACCGCTTTGAAAATTGATGCGGTCCAATCTATTAACGTCACCGAGTTAACCCATAGAATTGCTAGTAAGCCTATTAATACTAGGCTTATTCACCCTCATCGATAACTTTCATTAATCTTAAAAAGATGAAAGTTTAGTAAAAAAATTCTTTTTTACGGCTTAATTAGGGATCAAAGGATACAACTTTTCCCCTAATTTCAAACACTGTAACAATCAATTTATTTGACAGTAAATTCGTCTGGTGTTACATTATAAACAACAAGTTACTTTTAAAGTAACACCAAAAGGAGAAATTAATCTTATGACAACTTACGCAGTCACAGGCGTTACTGGAAAATTTGGCAAACGGGCACTCGCCACGTTAGCACAACTCGTACCAGATGCACACATCGTGGGGTTAGCAAGAAACACTGATAAGGCTTCAGGAATGGTTCCAGCCGGCGTTGAGGTTCGGTCGGGCGACTATACCGATAAGGCTGGCTTAGTCCAAGCGTTAACCGGCGTTGATAAATTACTTTTTGTTTCTTCCGTTCCTGGTGCTGACACACCGCGCCAAACGCAGCATCAAAATGTCATCGATGCCGCTAAGGAAGCTGGCGTTGGCTATATTGCTTATACCAGTTATCCGCAACTCGAAACGGCCAAATCACCTCTAAGTGAAGACCATAAATACACCGAAAAAGCTATTTTAGCTGCCGGTCTTAGCCACAGTTTCTTACGTAATAATTGGTACTTAGAAAACGAATTAAGTACTATTCAAGGTGCTTTAAAAGGCCAACCATTCGGTTACATTGAAGGTAATGGTCATGTTGGCTGGGCCGCTGAAATCGATTATGCGGACGCCGCGGCCAAAGTGTTGACCCTTGATGATCCAAAAGAAGTTTACGAATTTGCGGGTGCCCCATTATTGTATGCTGATTTAGCTGCCATCGTAAAAGGCGTCAGTGACGTTCCATTTGACGTTCAAGCTGAGAGTGATGTTGCGTTTAAACAAAACCTGATCAACCACGGACTAGATGCTGGTACTGCTGCAGCAATCACATCAATGCAGACCTTCATTAGCAACGGGGATTTAGATGAACAGACTAGCGATTTAACCGATGTCCTGGGCCGTCCACTAACCGATTTGGCCGATGTCATTAAATCATACAAGTAAGCGTGCGATAAAAGTGCTTGTATTGCGCCACTAAATCGCTATAGAATAGAACCACTATTTAATCGAGGTTATTAATATGAAATATTCTCATAAGTTAAGCGATGCAGTGCACGTACTGGCCTTCATCGATATTTTTCAAAATGACGGGGATTTATCCAGCAATGGTATTGCTGGCAGCATTAACTCAAATCCCAGTTTGGTGCGGCGGTTGATGTCAGCTTTAGTGAAAGCCGGCCTACTCGTCAGTCGCCCCGGTATTGCAGCACCATCGTTAGCAAGACCAACTTCTGAAATCTCGTTACTAGATGTTTATAACGCGGTTGAAGACGATCATAACTTGCTGCATGTAGATGAGAACACCAATGTCGATTGTCCAGTTGGCGCCAATATTCAAGGTGCCTTAACTGATGCATACGACAAGGTTCAAGCACAAGCTGAACAGAGCATGGCAGCAATTACGTTGGATCAAATCGTTGACGATATTCAGCTGCGGCGATTAAAAGCATCCAACAGATAATCAAAAAGAGG
>NZ_BAAKGN010000033.1:0-31496 GCF_059704265.1 Secundilactobacillus sp. MJ173 | reverse complement strand
GACAATGGTGGCTGACCCATTGTCACCATACAGTTCTCTGGCATCAAACTCTGAGCCTTCAGCTTCTTTGGCTTTTCTTCTCTCTCGCACCTCTTTTTGATGTGCAATGTATTGAGGCTGGCTATGAATTATTTTGCGATCTAGTTTATAGCCATACTGTTCAAAAAGCTTCTTACCTAATTCTGTTACTTTATATATGCCCCTTCGTGGTCTAACAAATATACCGGAGTTAGCACTCTCTGAAAGTGCCCAACCTACACGATCAACAATAATCCTTGTATCAGGATAATTCTCATAAGTTAAACTACTTAAGCTATCAGGAAGATTCAGTGCATCAGTAACAGATGTTTTCAGTTCTTTGACACGCCATTCTTCTTTTTGTAAGCCAATCTCTATGGCGGGAGCTACTAAGCCATCCCAAGATGGTAATCCATATTTGGATATTTTAAGTTGATGATAGTCTATACTTGTCATATTTTTAACCAACCTATCCTTTTGTTCTATTACATACTCTAGCACATTGATTGTGATTAAGTCCGGAATGATACTGTTGCTCTCTCAAATTATCTATAAGTTATTTCTAAATACATATTGATTATCGCTTTTTTTCTAAAAAATAACTCTCGTTGATGATGAGCGATATTATTTTCAAGGGTCAGAAATATTCTCTGTATCTCCAACTGCTCTTGGGGAATTGGTAAATTAATGCTCTTTTTCATCCACGTTTTTACATTAAAGACCAGCTTTTCTATATCAATACCATATGAACTTAAAAAGAACAGCTTATACATTTCAGGACGTTCACTCAAAATTCTAAAAAATTCAGTATTTAGTTTTTCATTCCCCCGTAAAACAAGATACTCATTTGATACAATTGCACCATCTAATCCTACAGGCACAACTCCTGTCGCTCCATGGACTACTTGTCGCTTAGATATCACATAATCACCAGCGCAAAGTTTGTACTGAGATTTAACTAACACTTCCGACCCTGTGTACACTCCACGAGAAATAATTCCACCATTTCTACGTTTGACAGTTACCAATCGATATTTTAAATTATCAACCAACTTTACCGGATGTTTTTGAACACGAAATAATTCTGAGAGCTTACGCTGTTCCCAGGCAGAAGTATAAATTCCGATAAACTTTTTATTCCTCTATTCATACTTTTTCAGGGTATGATTGGGAACAGCGTAAGTTTAAAGAATTTGTTAAAAAAGATGGAGAGCCAAATAATTCAAAAACGGTCCTAGAACCATTTTCAGTCAGTAATTCTAAGGGATTGGTTCCTCAAAATACACAATTTGAGAAAAGCCGGCTTGATAATTTGAGTAAGGGTCATTATAAACAAGTCAAACCAGGACAATTCGCATACAATCCTGCAAGAATAAATGTTGGATCAATAGCTTATAATTCATTTGATAAAACAGTTGTGGTTAGTTCTCTGTACGTTATTTTCTCAGTTAAGCCAAAATTAGAGAATGAATATGTTTTGCAATATATTAAGTCTACCAATTTCAGAAATGAAGTAATTCGAAATACAGAAGGTAGTGTTAGACAGTATCTATTTTTTGATAACCTTAAAAGAATAAAAATCCCTTTTGTGCCAGATATAGTCGAACAAAAACGGATAGGAGTTCTTTTAAGAAAATGTGATGACCTTATCGCTCATCATCAACGTCATAAAAAAATCATGGATATACTACCATCCATGATTTATAACCTTCACCTTATATTAGACTAGCTAAGTGTTTCATGATCTTATCGTTATCTTGGTTTTCCAATTCCTGAATTATGTGCAAATACGTGTGCTGAGTTGTCGTCATATCTGAATGTCCAAGCCTCCTAGCCACCGATGCAATACTAACACCTGCATATAACAATAATGATGCATGCGTATGACGAAGTCCATGAACAGAAATCACTGGTATTCTTGCTTTCTTGCACAACCTCTCCAAATAATGGTTAACTGTGTCGTTGTATACCTTTCTTTGAACAAATATAGGCTTATCTTCAGGTAATCCCTTAGTTAACTGTGAGAATTGAATTACTGTTTGCCAGTCTAGTTGGACTTTTCTAACTGATGATTTATTTTTTGTAGGGGCAAAACTGCCTTCTTTTGACTTATAGTCCCATGTTTTATCAACGTTCAAATACTGATGAGCAAAATCAAAATCGTTTGGTGTTAATGCCAAAGCTTCTGCAAAACGTAAACCGGTTTTAGCGATTAACAGTAGAAAGTAATCCCAGTTAACTCCCTCATCTAATCTCAGTATATTTAATAGACTCTGCATCTCGTGTTGATTCAAAAACTTTATTTTATGTTGCCGTTGCTGAATCCCTTTTATGGTCGCTTTTCGCGTTGGATCACGGCTTATTAAATTATCTTCAAGAGCATCTACTAAGGCACTTTTTACATGCCTATGAAAATCCATTACAGTTTGTCTTTCGTGGTTCTCTGCATAATCGTTTAATAATTGTTGATATGTTAATCGTGTTATATCAGCCAAATATAAGTCTGGAGCCAAACTTATTAGTTGCCGATATGTCATCTCATACTTTTGGTACGTAACTGCCCGTACTGCGTCCTTCTTATAAAGTTGAATCCACTGGAAAAAATATTCATGTAATTTCATTCCCTGTGCCATAATGACACCTCCATACAAAAAATTAGACAACTTGGGGATTGTCTAATTAATTGATACAGAATTATTTATATTTTGACTAGTATTATCACTTAATCACTTACGATGAACACATGCGTAAGAATTAACCTATACCATTTTCAGTCAGACAAACATGTTTTGTAAAAACCATTTTTTCAGTTGTTTCAGTTGATCAAGCTTTTTCTGATGATGAGCGATAGTGTTATCCAGAGTAACGACGAACTTGCCAATTCGTTGCTGGTTCTCAAAAGATGTGTATGGTATTTGTAAGGAGGCAAATACAGAGTTCTTTAAGAATACCTGGGTAGAACCGCTTCGTTTACTGTATACTTCAGCTCGATATCTTTGGGAGTTAGAGTAGGCAATCAAATAGTCATTATCGACGCTTGACTTAAGCCGAAGATGAGCAGCCCCTTGGGGGATCAGATAACGCTGCTCGTTACCAATGAGGCGCACTATTCTGCCCATATTTGGGGCATCAGGCACTAGGTCTCTCAGCGAAGTCAATAGATCATCTTGTATGACAATTGATTGTCTGTGTGCGTCAGCGTATTGCTCTGATACAAATTTACTTCCAGAAAGATCTGCTAGTCCGGAGTCGTTTATAGCACCTTTGGGAACAGTAGGTATTCCCGCATCAGTATAGTCTTCAGGAGAAATTGATGCACCACCATCAATTCCATCAAGCAAATCGCCTAACTTACGCTGTTCCCAAGGATCAGAAAATCCTTGAAAGCGCCATTCCTGATCAAAAATTTTTTGAAGAAATAACTTTTTTAATTGTTGTAAATCTTCAAGCTTTTTTTGATGATGAACGATAAGGTTATCAAGTTGCTGTAAAAATGCACCAATCGACACTTGTTCGTCTCCTAAGGGGACGAGCAGTTTTTGTCTTGATATATCCTTTGCTACAAGATTCGTCATCATTGTCGCACGTGTTGTGGATTTACGAAGAACCTTTCGCATCACTTGTTCATTATGGATATAGTACTTCCAGAACTGAATATCATGTTTTGTTGTTGGTCTAAAAACATCAAATACATGAGAAACAATACCATCCCCAATTGTGTTCTCGACGAATCTGCCAAAAGCAAATTTCTTACTCCTATTTCCCTCAAAAGCAATATCACCTTTACGCATTACATTATACGAACGCATATAATCATCATCCATATCTCGTGTGTCAGACTTCCATGACATACTTGCAACCGAAATTATCCGATTTCGATGAAATGTTAGGTCGTTCTTTTCAATTACTTTTGAATATAAGTCACCAAATTTTCGCTGTTCCCAAGCATCCGTAAATCCTTTAAATCGCACATTCGGCGTCATTTTATCACTCATTTACCAAACAGCTCCTTAATTTTCGTAAGCTGCTGTTGAGCGACAGCGTTTTGACCAACTAAATCACCTAACATATCACTGAATTCAGTTTCCAACTGAGCAATTTCATCATCTGTCTTCTTCATATCGTTCACTAATTTATCAACGTCTACAGGTGGCTCTTCTTCAAAGGTATCTACATACCGCGGGATATTTAAATTAAACTCATTTTCAACAATTTCATCATAAGTCGCTCTATGGGCATATTTATCAATATCTTCCCGTTTAGCATAAGTATCAACAATTTTTTGTACTTGATCATCAGTAAGATTGTTTTGATTCTTTCCTTTTTCAAATTCGCTAGAAGCATCAATAAAGAAAATGTCTTTGTTTTGCCTATTCTTCTTAAAAACAAGGATAGCGGTTGGAATGGATGTCCCATAAAACAAATTAGCAGGCAACCCAATAACAGCATCTAAAACATTATCAGTTTCAATCATATACCGGCGAATTTTTCCTTCTCCTGCGCCCCTAAAAAGCACACCATGAGGCAAAACAACCGCCATAGTACCATCAGCTGAAAGATGGTATAGCATGTGTTCGACAAACGCAAAATCTGCCTTTGATTTTGGAGCTGTCTTACCATATTTACGGAAGCGTTCATCCTCTAACTTACCTTCTGGATCCCAGTTAGCTGAATAAGGCGGATTAGCAACTACAGCATCGAAAGTCTTGTTGTCAAAATGATCATCTTCTAAAGTATCACCATTATAAACGTCAAACCGACTGTAGTTAACCCCATGCATAAGCAAGTTCATTCTAGCTAAATTGTATGTCGTCCCGTTTAATTCTTGACCATAATAAGAACCAATTTTTGCTGAATTTCCTACTCGTAATAGCAAAGAACCCGAACCCATAGTTGGATCATATACCGTTTTTAACTTGTCTTTCCCAAAAGTAACGATCTTAGCTAATATTTTCGATACTTGTTGAGGTGTATAGAATTCACCGGCTTTTTTACCAGCATTGGCGGCGAACTGCCCAATTAAGTATTCATAGGCATCACCCAGTACGTCAATTTGTAAATCACTGACACCAAATGGAATATCTGCTAAATTCAGCATAACTTTTGCCATAAGGTCCCCACGTTGTGCGGGAGTAGAACCCAATCGATTAGAAGAAAGGTCCATATCAGCAAACAAACCTCTAAAATCACTTTCTGATTCGTGACCAATCGTTGAATTTTCGACCTCATTAACAGCCGTTTGCAACCTTTCAATATCAAAGCTCCCAGCCTCAATATCCTTAACTAATGAACTATAAAGATATTTGGGCTCGATGAAAAACCCTAGTGTCTGGGTAACATCATCTTTAAGTTCTGGACCAATTTCGTCATCTGCATAAGCTTGCGTAAATGTTATTTCATCATTTGCTAGTTGCTTATCAACATAATCTTCAACTCTCCCAGATAAAAAGCGATAAAAGATTAATCCCAGCATATAATTACGATATTCGCTTGCATCCATATTCCCACGTAGATCATTTGCGATCGCCCACAGCCGTTTTTGCAAATCTGCTTGTTGTTGCGCTTGTTCAATATGTGTTTCTGACATTAAGATAATTCTCCTATTCTATGACAACACGAATTTTTTCAATGTTTTAGCGACAAACGTTTTCACTCGATTCTTAACTGTACGTTTCTCCATGAATTTTAACCCATTTTCATTTAGAGCATCATTTAGTGCTTTAGTATTAGCGTTCTCACCGTAAAAGCTAATATCATCCATTTCCTTTTTGATAACTTCTTCTGGTAAATGAACTTGTTCAGAAAATTCCTTAACAGATGCATCTCGTTTTCTAATAAGGTACTGATTAAGTTCGTTACCAACATTATCTTCTGGCTTTAAATTAGGAATAATTTCATCTAAAAAGGCCTGCAACAAATCTGATTTTAATTGCAACTCAGGATCTGCTGCATTTACTAGCATTTTCTTTATTCTTCGTGCATCCTGTTTACGCTGATCCTCATCCTTTAGATTGATTGCGTGAATTAAGTTTACAATATAACCTACATCAATCGTATCCGCAGCAATTAACTCTATTTCAAAATCAATATCATCAAGTACAGATGCAATTTGGGGATCTTTTCGGTCATCAATTAGTTTTTGATATGCAGCTGCATATTTACTTCTATATGATTCCATATCCTGATGAGTGAAGTTCACCATTTTACTGAAATCAAATTCATCATAAACACGTATCTTATTATAGATCCGAAGAATCTCTCGAAACGCCAAGACGAATTTCTGTAAAGCTTCATTACCTTGGTCGTGGAGACTATCTACACTTTGTGGAGTAGGTGATATCTCCTTCAATTTGTCCACGGCATCATCGAATTGTCCTTGTAATTCATCATAACTTGGAACGAAAAGAGCCTTTGATGATCCAGCAGAAAACAGTCGAACAGCATCATCCGTATCCTTTTTCATATTTCGATAAGCTAAAATATTGCCAAACGGTTTAGAATCTAATTCAATTCGATTTGTGCGGGAAAATGCTTGTATTAAATTATGCCACTGTAGTTTTTTATCGATGTACAGCGTCGACAGTTTGGGGGAATCAAAACCTGTTAAGAACATATTAACAACAATGAGAACATCAATATTATTTTCTGGAGTCTGATAATTAAATTGCTTCATTCTTCTTGAAACGTCGTTAAAGTAATCCTTGAACCTTTTAGTACTAAAATTTGTCTCAAACATCTGATTATAATCTTTAATGACACTCTCAAGTCCATGACGAGACGTTAGCGATTCTTTTTTATCTTGTTGCTCCTCATTATCTTTTTCGTTTGCTTCCCAAGTAAAGATAGTTGTAACGTGAAGTTGGTGCTCTGGATCTAGCTTCTGGAACAGCTCGTAGTACTTTAAAGCTACCCGAGTGCTTGAAACAGCTAAAATAGCATTATAGTGTCGATTATGTGTAATCTGACCATGATTCAATAAAATATGTTGCACAATCATTTTTAGCCTGTCGTCAGCTTCCATGACTTCTTTTTTATCAATACCTGAAACCATTTCATCATCTAAAAAGACATTTTTTCCTTGAATGGTATTCAAATATTGCATAGAAAATCCTAAGACATTTCTGTCTCTAATTGCATCCTTGATCAAATATTGATGCAAACATTCATCATAAAGGGTCTCTGTAGTACGACCATCTTGTCCAACGTTCTCTGCAAAAATTGGCGTTCCAGTAAACCCAATATGCTGGGCATTTTTGAACCAACGATTGATGCCTTTTCTCATCTCACCAAATTGACTACGATGAGCTTCATCCTCAATGAATACAACTTTAGCATCGTGGTAAGGTGTCAATAAATCTTTATATTGATTGTTTTGAATGGCATAGTTAAGTTTTTGTATTGTTGTCACTATTAATGGATTGCTTTTACTTTGTAACTGTTCTACTAGCATTTCGGTACTATCTATTCGATCTAACGCTCGACCCTCAGTTTTGATTTGGGGCAAGTAAGCGTTAAAATTATCTGCTGTTTGTGTGTCTAGATCAGAACGATCAATTAGGAATATTACCTTTTTCACATCTGTTTTCTGTGCAATAAGCTGACTCGCTTTAAAAGCAGTAATCGTTTTCCCAGAACCGGTGGTGTGCCAAATATACCCATTCTCACCAGGATGATTCTGTACTCGATCAATAATTGCCTCTACAGCATATACCTGATACGGCCGCATAATTAGTATCCGCTGCTCATCGCTATCAAAAATAGTGTATCGAGCGATCAAACTATGGAGCCTTTGACGGTCAAAAAATGAAGCTGAAAAGGCATTAATTTCATTCAGCCAGTGATTCTTTTTATCGGTCCAATAAAACATGAAATTTGAATTTAATTTGCCATCATTGTTCGCGAAATAACGTGTATCTTCACCGTTTGAGATGACAAATATTTGAATAAATCTGAATAGTTGCCGAAATGATTCATTACGATAACGAATAATCTGATTAAATGCCTGTGGTAATTCAACACCACGACGTTTTAACTCAAACTGGACAACTGGCAGACCATTAATCAAAATTGTCACGTCATACCGATTAGTGTATTTTGCATTAACTGTAATTTGATGTGCAATTTCAAATCTATTATTCTCAAAATTCGTACCATCAAAAAACTCCAAGTACAATTCTGAATTGTCATCTCGAGTGATAACAATTTTCCCTTGAGGTTGATAGTCCGATCCTCTTAACAATTGAGCCATCTGATAAATTGTCTTTGAGCCAACTAATTCATTCAAAGCTCTATTAAATTCTGTATCAGTTAATCTTTTTCCCTTTAAACGATCACGATTACGTTCATTAAGAACATCTCTGAAGTGTGCAATAACTGCCTTTTCGTCGTGCAACTGGACGGTCTGATACCCTAGTGCATTCAACCGCTTCATAAGTTGATCTTCAAGTTCGGCCTCGGATTGATATTCTCTTGTCATTTTCCTCAACCCCTTTGATTTTATATTATTGATACAATTGCACAAATGCACGGTTCACTCATATTAACTCAATTTGAAATGCAACAATTAAACTACTTTTCAAACAGCAGATACTTATCATACTGAGCACTATTATCCAACTGCAACAACATCCGTACTATTGGTTCGACTTTACCATCTTTAACCTGAAATTCTTGCTGTTCTGCATCTTTTACTTGCACTTCACCAAAGTAATAAAAACCTTTACCCTCGTCGTCATTTTTCTTGATGAACAGTCGGATACTGGTCTTATTATTCTTAATTTCAACGACTTCTTTTGAATCTATTTTAACATTATGACGTGTATACCACTGAAACGTATCTGTGTTGATAAAGCGATCTTGATAATTAATACTTGAATCGATTTGATCTGACTTTGAATATGTTACAAAGATTGGACATTCATTATCCCTTACTCGATATCCATAAATAGTCGAACTTGTATCATTATTCCAACAAAGTAATCGACAAACGTCTTTCCGTGTATAACGATGGTATAAAGTAAATTGCTCATCTTGATTATACCTTTCAGACCTTATCAAACCTGCTTGAATTGCATCATCAAGTAATTTATTGAACAGAGAATTATTTTTCATCCAATCAAGTATTTGGGGATTTAATACATAAGTATCATCTTGAACTGAAACTAGCGGATTATTTCCATATTTCTTTTGCGCAGCTTTCTGAAAGAATTCCAACGAAAGTACGCGTTCAATCGATTGAGATACATCAATGTTATAAAAAGTCTGTTTTTCAGATAATAATCTCTCAAAATCGTGCTTATCAAATCTTCCATGATTTTGGATTAATTCATTTAATAGCAACAATTCAACACTACGCTTACCATTCATTAACTCGATAGAAATAAAACTAAGAATAGCTTCTTCATCCGCAGTAAGGTGAACGTCTTCCTTCATCCTAACAAGAAACTTATAGTAATTCTGATAGTTATCAGCAAACACTGTACAATCAACAGTCTCAGACTTTTGGAAATCGCAAAGTAACGGTATCCGACCTAAACGAAATTTAAGATCAGTATAGTCGTCTTTCAAAACTTTAAACCCGGCTAATTTCGTATTATTAATTGACTGATAAATTCTTTCCTTAGCGATCTCCGAGAAGTTAACCGTTGATACTCCCGAAATCTGTCGAACCTCTAAATCATCACGTGCTTTATCAGTGCTCCGCGACTTATCTCCAGTCAGTGCAATAGGAATCAAATAGTTGTTTTTATAATTACCGATAAAATCAATTACCGTCACAAATGATTTATTGTTGGCCTTTCGAAGCCCACGACCTAACTGCTGGATAAAAACAATGCTAGATTGTGTATTTCTTAACATCACAACTTGATTAACACAGGGAATATCAATTCCTTCATTAAAAACATCAACGGTAATGATATATTCAATTTCTCCATTTTCCAACTCAGTAACCACTTCATCACGCTTACTTTGAGGCGTTTCTCCAGTAAGTGCTTTACTCAAATGGCCTCTATCCGTCATTAATTTAGCTAGTTCGTAAGCCTCATCTTTTCGACTGCAGAAAATAAGTCCCTGTAATCTGTCACCTGAATAACCATAGTATTCTGTCTGTTTAATAATGTATTCGACTCGCTCATCTGATACTAACCATTTAAGCGTACTAGTATCATCACTTACTTCTCTGTCTTTTTCGTAGTCGGTAATGCCAATATAGTGAAATGGACACAACATATCTTCGTCCAAAGCTTTTTGTAGTCGAATCTCATACGCGATATTATAATCAAACAACTCATAAAGATTATAATCATCCATCCGTTCCGGAGTAGCGGTCATCCCTAATAGAAAATCAGGTTGAAAATACTTTAGAACACGTTGATAGGTTGGACTCCCGACTCGGTGTGCCTCATCGACTAAAATATAGTCAAACTCAGCCACATTAAACTGCGTTAAGAAATCCTGCTTAGATAAGGTCTGAATAGTCGCAAATACATATTTGGCGTTCTTATCTTTACTTGTACCTGAAATTTTTCCAAAAGCACTCTCTGGTTCATTACTCAGTACTCGCTTAAAGCTAGCCATAGTCTTATCTAGAATTTGTTCCCGGTGGACAATATATAAAAACTTTTTAGGCTGATAACTAGCTACATCAAAGGCACCTAAATAAGTTTTACCTGTACCAGTTGCAGAGATGACAAGAGCCCGTTCGACACCATTATTGCGAATTTCAGCCAAACTGTTTAATGCATCTCGTTGCATAGGATTCGGTACAATCTTTTTAGCTAACTTTAAGTCAGCCGTTCTTGAACCTCGTTGAACAACTGGCTGATAATTTTCACTATAAATCGTAATCCAATCAGACGTCAGCGGTGTTGCCCTTTCCCATGCTAGTTCGACCTCATCAATAAGCTTTTCTGTGATTGACCCATCATTGTAAGAAGTAAACTTAATATTCCATTCATAATTGTTCATTAAAGCCTGCTCAGTCAAATTAGAGCTCCCGATAATGGCGGACTGATAGTGTTGTTCTTCATGATCAAAAATATATCCCTTCGCATGAAAATTATCATTCTCAGCAATCCGAACTTCAACGTTGTCTAGCTTTCTTAATTCTTGAAATGCCTTTGGCGAATTAAAGTTCAAATAAGTGGAAGTTAGAATTCGACCATGAACACCTTTAGCGGCTAAATCAGCTAGTTTTACTTTAAGTGAGGTTAGCGCACCTTCTGTTATAAATGCGATCGCAAAAGTGAACGAGGAACAATGTGACAATTCCCGCTCAATATGTAGCAACATCGTGTCACCACGACTGTTGTGGATGAATTGGGGCATTAGTTCTTCGGACCCGGCAATTTCTCGATCAACAAATCCATTGGCCAATGAGTTTTCAATTTTAGACTGAATATCAGTTAGATCCATAAAATTTCACCTGTGTTAAATCTGCTTTAGATACAACCTTAACTGCTGCCTGATCAGCCTCTGCCCATGATAACTGACCTAACTCAGTTTGATTAAGCCACTCCACTTTACTATGTGCAACTAAATCAAAATGATGTGTTAAAAACTTTGCATAATACACTGTTAAATTCACAGTTCCGAAATCATATTCATGACTACTCGTTTCAGTAACACGCTCACCAACGGCAATTTCATCATTAAATTCTTCGGTTAATTCTCGTTTCAATGCTTGTTCTGGAGTTTCCCCAAATTCTATTTTGCCACCAGGAAACTCCCAAAGTGTCCCTAACACGCGATCATCATTGCGTTTTGTCGCTAATACTTTACCATTTTCAATTAAAGCGGCTCCGACCACGTTGATTTGTTTTTTCATGCTGAACACCTTCCGTTTTCTCGTCTAATAACAATATATTATCACATCTAAAACGGCTTCAAGACTGTATTAAGAAGAATCATCTATATTAATTAATAATAATTTTATAAGAGCCACCCATAAAGAAAGTAATCCTTTATCGGTGACTCTTCTCAAGTATACAATTATATTTTTTCTAATCTACTTTGCATATTATCAATATTTACAATATTTATTGTTTTATTCAATTTACCTTGAGCATTTACCGATTGTCCACTAACAATGCATTGACCTTTCTGCAAAATGGATAAGCTCTGCTCCATCTTTTTTTGCAAGTCAGAATTAGAAGTTAGTTTCTTAGCAATATTCCTAGTTTCACTTTCTGGTGGTAGAAAATGAATTTGCTCTGCTGCATTGTATATTGAGCTGATTTCACCCTTAATTGTACTTAAGGATTGAGTCGCAAATACTCCGGACCAACCGAATTTTCGACCCTCCGTTAAAACTTTAAAAACTGGTGACTCTTGATTAAAGTCAAGATTTTGTACCTCATCTAAGAATACCGGATAAATTAAATGTTTATCAGCATTAGACCGTGAAAAATTAAATAAATCCCATAAAATAAATTCAATTATGGCATTTTTAACGGATGCTGGAAATTGGCTTAACTGAATAATATTTATTTGTCCACGATGACCAAAGTAATCTGACCAAGAAAAGTCTGAATTATCATAATTAAAGGGGTCGTTATCTAATAATGGTTGGATTCTACCATATAATGTAAGATTTTCATCATCTACAAGCTGCTTTTTTAATGCAGTGAAGGAATAATGAGATGATTTAGACATCCCTTCGTTCATGACCATTATTAACTTACTTTTTTGCTGAACACCAAGATTAAACACAAAATCCAAGACTTCAGCAACTCTTGCAACCACATCTTCTGGTCCTTCTTGCATCTTAAATGTTCCGATATTTATATCATTGGCCTTAAAAGGATTAATTGCTAACTTATTCATTTTTACAATATGTTGATGAATTTCAGGAACTGCTTTTTCCAAATAAGGATCAAGTTGCCCAGGCAAGTAACTATCTGTGTAGTCAATAACCAAAGAATCCTTTTTTAGTTTTGATAACTCTAAAAGAAGGGTTTGTATAAAGTAAGTTTTACCTTGACCTGACTTTCCCGTGATCAGCATGTGTCGGTTAGCTAATTGACTGTTAGAATACTCCCAATAAGTTTTACTACTAGACCCGTCAATAGTCCCTAATAATATTCGAGCATCTTCTTTTTTCATCTTGCTATCTGTATCCACTAATCTACCTTCGCTGATTTTCTCTGCTGCTTGATCAGAGAAACCCAGCTCATTTTCTTGGTTGTTACTCTTAGAAATTTTATTTTCTGAAGAACTGCTCAGTGTGCCTGCTTCTTTTTGGGGATCCTCTAAACTCTCTACCTCATTACGCTCAGAAGTTTCATCTTCTGAAACTTGTTGATTCTGCTGTATAGCTGAAATATGTTCATTCGCTTGATTCTCGGTAGTATATTTTGTAGTTTTTTCAGAACTTTGTTTCTCATGAGTGTTATTCTGACCTTCCTCATAGAAATCATCATTCAATGAACTTAATCTATTAATAAACTCATGATCAATATGCTCTACCTGTATGTTTTCTGGAGATTCGTTTATTTGTCTGTCTTGCTCATTATCCTGAATTCCCGGTGCAAAATCAGAGTCTTTTGCAGGCATCTCTTCAGAATTTTGAATTTCTTCTGTACTATCCTGACCCTTATCATAAAATTGATCATTCGTTATATCTGATCTATTAACTATTTTATGACGAGAGTCAGAGTCACTTGAATTTACAGTTTTTACAAAAATATTTTCCTTTTCCGGGTTAATCTGGTCCATATTTTCAAGTAATCGATGGGTATCAAAACCTAGCTTGTTTTCTTGAATTTTCTGAATCAAATCATTCATTTTAACACCAGCAAATCTGAAGGCATCGGTTTCTGGAACCTCTACCCATGAATAATCATCTGTAATTCTTATTAAGCGATGTAATTCTTCCGACTTCAGTGAAAAAACAAACTTATTGCGAACAGGATTAGTTATTTCATTATCTACAGTTAAATTGCCTTGAGATATTTCAGATTTATATTCTTTCAATAATACATATTTATCTTCTGCAATTAAACCATTACTATAAAATTTAGCAGCGTTTGCAAAATACAATTTCATGAAGAAGTCTAAATAGAACTTAGCTTTAAAGCTACTGCTCCGAAATATCTCTTTATTCAAGACTTCGTAAGTATGGCTTACCTGCGTATCTGCTTTATCTATTACACTACTACTGTTCTGACCAACTTTTACTTCAGTCGGGACAAAGGTAACCTTCAATTGCCCATCCTGTTGATGAAGTCCAATAAAGAGAAGATCATCAGAAATAGCCCCTTTTGCACCTAAACTTTTAGCACTAAACACTGAATCCTCTCGATTTTCTCCAACAAATGATCCGGCAACTCTTAAAATTTCTTCTAGTGACAAGGGTAACCAAATGGTACCAGGAAGATAGAGTATACCCATCATTTCTTTATAGGTCGCTAAAATACTGAGCTTTTCTTTAACAGTATTAAACTGATCTCTATGGCTTACCAGTCTAAGCAACCATTCTCCATTAATGACATTAAATGAATTAATTATATTTGAAAGAAAACTTTCATCGCTACGTTGACTAACATCTTCCGGTAAGTTTTCCGATAAAATGATTTTGTACTGATCAACCTGCTTCGTTAAAGTAATTGACTCGTAGTTGGCAGAATTAGTGTAGTCTGTGTAATGAATAACGTAGACATTTTTATTCATTTGATTGAAATAATCTAATTTCACTTCTGGATTAAGCAAAGTTACCCAGTTACTAGTATCAAATTGTTGTTGAAATTTTTCACTATTTATTTCTTCGATATTATTACTAAGTGTTTGCCCGTGGGCCATTACGGAATGATCTTGAACTGTAGCTACCAATAATTCATTCCAATTTTGAGCAAACTGGAGTAATTCTGAATGATTGGGCTTCAACCCTTTCATTCCAAAACCTGACTTTACACCCATCTGAACATCAGTGTATTCCTGTCCGCCAATCAGACCACCAATCGTTGAATTAATAGTCAATTCTTGTGAATTATATTGGCCTAATAACAGACGATTTTCAAATTGATAAAACGTAATGTGTGCGTCAATGTTTTTATTATCTTCGTAATAGATATTTAATTTATTTTGCATTGTCTCAAGTATTTGGCGTTCAGACAATCCTGTAATTTTTTTTAATGTGGTCTCAAAGTAATCAACATACTCTTCCTTATTCGTGAGTTGATAAAATTCACTAACTAAATACTTTGAGTTGCGCGCACCTTCATGTGCGACGAATAAATCCACCGTATTTATTGCACTTAAATTATCCCTATTTTTATTAATTTGATCAATCAAGTAGTCTGAAATACCCTTAATCAAAGACTTACTATCTTCAATATTTTCTGCTCGAATAATAAAATGATTATTATGGTTAGCAAATAAATAATCAAAGTGCTTACGAAAATCTTTCATTCTCTCAGTAATTATCACTCTTGAATCTTCATTTATAGAGATTTGTCCAGATCTTTCGTATACTAACCAGCGTGGTACATCAGACGATTGGATAGCTCGGTAATCCATAGAACCAACTTCTCCATAATCATTCCCCAACTGCAATCTTTTTAAGAATGGTACAAGATGCGTAGGATTCAATTTTCTTTCTATGGTATCTGAGATTGTTTCTTTCCCCACACGCTTCTCAACCTCTAGCTGATAACTAAGTAACATCGGATTAAAAGGTGCAAAAACAATATTCTCGCCTTCTTGAAGCTCACCAATATGAACAATATTTTTTACCTCTGGTTGCAACTCAATACTATTCGATGAAGTCACAATTTCACTATTAACAATTTCAATAATTCGCCCTACCAAATCGTAAATAGTTTTGTCCCAGTGAACCAAACTCATAACAGTACTTCTCGAATTTAATTCTTTAAATAAAGTCATATAAGCGAGTTTCAACTGTTTTGATAAAACAAAGTGTGCCATATTTTCAGTCAAAGTATTGTTTTGAATCATTTCTAATTCACGCTTTAAAAATTTCTGATGAGTATTGTATACACTAAACGCCCGATCCCCAAAACTAACCTGATTATTCCAATAATGGCCATCTACATCATGTTGTCTTCTATAATTCTCAATAAATATTGGATTACGCGGGACAATTGATTTGGCATCATCTATGAACGCAAAATCAACTTTTACTCCCCAAATAAAAAGAGAAAAATCATCCTGCTTATCATCAAATAGTTCTAACTGACGTGTGTTAATTGCCAACCTATTACCAGTTGTGACCCTCAATCCATCTAAATCTTGTACTGTTTTGGCATTAATTCTATCTAGCCGTTCACCAGTTCCTAATTCAAGATTATTAATTTCTCTTGGTAATCTGATTACTGCTTTCTTTCCTGAAATATTCAAAGTGTAAGCCGTTCTAATATTCTCAAATATTTTTTCATTTAAGGGCATTACTAGAATATTAAGCGTAAATTTCAGTGTCGTTTTCCCAACATGAGAATAGATCACTTTAGCATGAAACGTATCATTTAAGTTGGAAATATTTAAGTTAACTTTTAACTTATTTCTAGAATGACCTATCGAAATACCTTTATTCTTAGGTTCCCTATATCCATCTTTTTGAATGGTTTGACTGAATGGGAACTGTAGAGCAATCTCTGGCTCATTATGTTTATTGAAAATAATGATATTTCTATTTCTTTGTCCCGCAGCCGTATCAGATTTAGATTGGTCCCAAATTGGGAATCCTGGATTACTGTTAGCGACTTGATCAGATAAATATTTAATTTTATTTTTAGAGAGTTGATTTAGTTTATCTTTACCTTCAAGAATTTTATCGTAATCAACATTTTGCCAATCTTTTCCACTTAGTTCTTTAGAAATTGTCTGGCCTTCAACCATTTTGGAGACCTGTTCTTTCGCGTCTCCAAAGCTTTGAAACATCCTAACCTTAGAAAAATCTTCTCGGTTTTCAGTTAATCTTTTTTCTATTTCATCATCAGCGAATGATTTCAGGCTAGAGTCTCTAAAGTAACCCATATTAGTGTAATCACTATCAGAAATATGACCTTTTTCAATAACAGCATACACATCCGCAAAATCCATGAGAGTATAATATTGCTCATCTTTTTCAAATGCATTGACCATAGAATTCAAGATGGATTTCTCTGCATCTTCGAGTGAACTGTTATTATATATTTCTTCACTCATGTTTCTACGTAATTCATGAAGGTTAAAAGGCCCCCCATATCTGCTAATATCTTTTGCACCACTATTGATACTGTCTAAAATTTGATTAGAGATAAATAACAGCGCAGTATTTTCCCAAATACCCTCTTGTTTTCCAATCTGATTACGTAAGTTCACTAAATAATCCGGAGTTACATCATTGGTTGAAATGGTTACTAATTTAAGACCATTTGAATTTACCTTAATGCTCAATCCTTCAATATTGTTGCCCCAAGTTGCAATTTTAAAAGCGTGAACTGAACTTAAATCCTTCAACACACTCATAAAATTACGGACTTGATTCGCATCTTCAAAACTTAAAACATATCTATCTCCAGGGGTTACATCAACATTTTTTGACCAACTCACTAATCGTTCACATAAAAACCTATAGTATTCCTCTAACATATTGTGCATCCCCACTATCACTTAATTTTTCCAATATATTTGCTTGTTCAAATAACTGAATAACTTTATCTCTTGAAATCCGGTCAAAATAGACCCCGTGTGCTTGTAATGCGTTAAAAACATCCTTTAGAGGCATCTTATTATGACCTACAATCGCAGTCACTAATGTTAGGAGCGTTTCGCTACTTATAGAAAATACTCTTCCTAAAGACCCGTGTTGTCGTACGTATCCCTGCTTAGCTATTTCATCGAATGACAGTACATACCTAGAACTTTGAGGCCGATAATCATTCGTTTCACTACGGTTATATAATAATTGCCATAAACAATTGACCGCCTCTTCTAAATTAGAGTACGACAGCCTTAAATCATGAGTAATTTCAGTGCCGAGACGTGAATAAAACTCTGGCAAAAACTCGACTAAATTCTGATATAAAGCTTGTTTATACGGGAAAACTTGACTTAAAATTTCAGATTTCCAATAAAATGCATGTTGATTTGGAATTAAACAATTTAAATAGTTTAAAAGATCAACATCAATCAGTAAATTTCTTCCGTGTTCGTGTATGATACGAAAACCAAGTTGAACTGCTTGACGTGATCGAGAAACCGGTTCGTCTTCCAAAGTAAAATAAACTGGACGAATTACCGGGCTGCTCTGACTATCACTTACCCGCAACATAAACTGTGTAACATAGACGAAATAATAGAATTGTAAAAGTTCTGAAATATGTGAATAAAAGTATTCTTTATCACTAACAAGGTTTTCAACATCTCGATTGAAAATTCCCTCAAAATAATGATTATCATAAAAAATAAAATTACCTTTATGCCGATTAACAGCTCCATCTGATGAGGCAAGTAGTTCAAATACTACCTTTTCATATAAATTACTTGGCTGCGTTTTTCGAAATGACTTCACAAAATACGGGTTATCTTTTAAAGATAAGAGATCAACTAAGAAACTACCAATCTTTATCTCACCCTTTCGTTCGCTTCCTTCAGATAACGGCAAGTATTGTAAAAGCTGAGGACTATTCATTTTTTGATAAATAGTTGACGAAAACAATTTTTTTACTGTATCTTCATCGACATCAGTATCAAGGGGTAGCTGCTGTAATTCAATTGTAGACATATCCATATCCACACTTTTATCATTAAGAATTCTAGCAATTACACCAACAATTGGCGTAAATCCCGTCCTAAATCTGGGACGTTCCGGTGCTCTAGTCATAAATGGTAGGAGGCTTCCAGCTATATCATGTGAAGCCCTAATTTTTTCACCCCTATCAAATTTATAAAATTGAAGCTGTTTTCCCAGCATCGACACTAATTCGCTCATACTTATAATTCCTCCATCTCAACTTGGCCCAATCCATCAAAAGTCAGCTGATAAAATTTGTCATCATTTATTCGGCCAATCAATGTCTCTTCACTAGCACGGTCACTTTTAGTAATCTTTTGAATAAACGTCGCTATGTTTACAAATTGATGTCTATCTTTCTTCTTCAGTAAATAACCGCCATTTACCCTGTGAATTAGTTCAAAAAGATCATAATCGATAATGAGTTTATTAGGCTCGTTAGTTGCCGCATTTTTTAAACTTATCACCACATCGAAATTCTGTTCAGATATCCCTTTAAAATCAATTTTCAGGGGTACAGCAACTCCAAAATTATTTTGGGCATCAATATAAGTGTAGATATAATTGTTTTTGGGACTCCCATTCCATTTATAGATAAACTCTTTAACCTGCTTAAAGAATTCGCGAATAACATCCATCTCATTTTTGCGTACAGACGTTAATAATTTGAGATAACCCAAATAACTATCATCATTAAAAATAGGATCCGAATGATTGAACAGATACTTTATTCTCAGTAACAGCCCAACTTTATCTGGCAAAGGCAACACATCATCAATGTAATCCCAAATCCAATCAATAGATTCATCATTCTCTTGAGATAAACTTTCGTAAACTAATTGTTTTAGCGTTTTACTTGAGTTAAATATTTTCGTAGTGAATTTTTCAATTCCCTGATTTTGAAATTTCTGTGGGTCAAATTTATTGATTTCTTTAACCAAGTACGAGTCACCTGATCCACCAAATAATAAATATGGTAGCGAATCACGAAATGTTGTTACACCACTGCCAACCGCCCTAACCGGCACAATAATATCGTGGATCAATTCCAGTAGTGCACGAGTGGAAATGATTACTTTAGATTCGATCTGAATCTTAATCAATAAATATTTGATGGTTTCTCGAACGTTCAGATTACAAAATAGTTGAAAATTACGATGTGTTAGTCGAACAACGTAATGTTCTTTATCATCCAAATACGCCTGATAAAAAGGATTATCAATTTGTTGCCTGGCAATCTTCCCAAATAATTCGTCATAAAAATCACTCAATGTTCCTTTCTCATCAAGTTGAAAAATTGGATAATTTCGGAAAGATATTAATTCAAAGTTATCTGAATTTATTTGTTGTGTAACTCTATTACTGTTAATAACACCAGAATTTTCTATAAACGAAACCAATTGAGTAAACACTCCACTACGGGATGCCTGACGATAAAAATTAACTAAAACACCCATATTGATTGCAACAATAATATTCTGACTGCTTTTGCTAATTCTCGAATCAGAAAACGGCTGAAGAACATCCATTAAAGTTTCAATAGCCGTTTTTTGCGGGTCAAAACTTTCAGTGGCATCATAATGAATTTTCACATTGTTTTGAGCAAACAAATTTGGATATTTTTCCTTCATATATCCAATCAAATGGGATTTCCCATCACCAACATTACCTACTAACAGAATTAGTTTCCCTTGCTGAGGATTCAAGTTTTCTAGCAGATGGAGGAAATCCGTCTCTAATTGTCCACGGTCAACATGCAAATAATTTTGTATGTTGTTTAAATTTTCAGCATCAACAATTGCATTACTAGATTGGCCCGATAAAAGTTGTAGTTGCGCTTCAAGTTCACTTTTGCGCCCATAATTTTTATACTTCTCAATTAAATTTGATATAAAAACTATATCTTGCTCAGTTGGAAGATAATCCTCGTCACAAAGTGGCTCAACTTTTTTTGATAATTCATCAAGGTCATAGCCTTCAATTTTTTGAGAAATTGGTAACTTTATCCTAGAAAATTTATATGCTAACGTCCCGCTTTTTGGTTTCACATCAAAAGTAATTGCTAGTTGTTGGTACAGAATGTTCAATTTCAATTTTAAATCTCTTTGCAGTTTATCAACGCTTCTTGTTTCATCATCGTCATTAAAAGACATTTGTATTCTCCTTTTATGTATAATTAAATATTTAAAGTATAAGTATGTTTGCTCTTTAATACATATCTATATTTCTGTTAAATTTCTATAAACCTTCCTTTATTCTATAGTAAAAGGGTTTAATATACATTCAATTTTAAAAATTAATTTGTTTTTTAGAATTTATTATTATTTGAAATCACTTTTCATGATAATCCATCCTTTAAATACTTATAGACAACATAATTAATTATCATAAAATCCATTAATTAATTATTAAGGTTGAATCTGACATTCAAAACATTCAACCGCTTCCAAATTCGTAATCAAAATGTAACTTACGAAGCACCCCCTTTCTTTGCTATGCTTAGCAACATTGTGAAAAGAAAAGGAGAAACACATGCCTCGTAATTTTAAAGAAGAAATTGTTTTTACTGCCATCATGGCCGGATTAATGGTCCTCGTTATGGTTGGTTACAACGTTGTTTTAGCAGAAGGATTCACGAATGACTTCCTGCTGCACACCATCACGGAATATCCAGGCGGGTTACTCGTTGCCGTTATTCTTGATTTGTTAGTTGTCGGAAAGATTGCTAAGTTTGTCGCGTTCAAATACATCATCAACGATTATATGAAGAAGAATGTTTTATTGATCGGTTTAACCATCTCTGTACTAATGGTATTGGGTATGGTTACCTGCATGTCACTATTCGGCATTATCATGGCTGGTAACGTCAGCTGGGGCGCCTATGGTCACGCTTGGTTATTCAACGTCATCATGGCATTACCACTGCAACTACTGATCGTAGGTCCTATTGCGAGATTTGCATTAGGTAAGATGCAAACTGCTGCTGACAAAGCAATTGTATTACGCGAAGAAGTAGAAGAAACCGAGCTGTAAACCTGATTCGCTGTTATTTCATTTCTTTACCATTTCACTGCATTATCGACTATAATGGCTAAGTAACCTTCTAATAAAAAGGACTTAATGCTATGCAAAAAGAATTAACCTATTATCATCGATATTTGCGTTCGTATTGGTGGACAGAAGTATTTAACACCGTTATCTTCGTTGTAGCTCTTGGCGCAACCGTAGTAAACGGTCTGATTGGTGGCAGAGACCTCATCTCCGCATCTACCTCCAGCTGGCTGTTCATTCTGGTACTCATCGTCATCGGCGTCACCATCATCATGATGTTTGGTAAAGTTAATCGTCAAAACCGAGCAGTCGCTCAATTCAAGCTGTTCATGGATAAGGACGATAAGCAACTTTCACAGGATGATGAGCCCCTTTACAAGCAGTGCAAACGTTACTACCAACGGGGGCATCAGTTGGACAAGCTCAACATGGTCATTGCCTTGGGCGTTGTCTGCGGCTACATCTTAATTAGTATATGATTTCTACAAAATAATCGTCCTTGCAGCACTTTGTGGCTGTGCGGACGATTTTTGTTTAAAATTACTTTTCATTATGTAGGCTCAATAACCACTCAGTTGTTTCACATGAAACAATCGTCATCAATTTTTCCCTTTTGCTTTGTTTATTTAGCAAATAAGACTACAATAGTAATATAGTTTAGAACGTATGTTCGAAATAAAGGGGGGATTGCCGTATGGCTCTACAACTATTCGAACCCGGTCATTCAGCGCAACGGACCGATGCAAAGGAACGTAAACAAGCGTTGGACGAAACATTAAAACAAATCGACAAAAAGTTTGGTAAGGGCGCGTTGATGCGCATGGGTGACAAACCCAACCTAGATATTAAGCGCTTCTCGTCAGGCTTACTTTCACTAGATCACGCTATTGGTGGCGGCTATCCGTATGGTCGCATCATGGAACTCTATGGGCCTGAATCATCTGGAAAAACCACTTTGGCTTTAACTGCAGTTGCCGCACTCCAAAAAGAAAATGGTATTGTGGCCTACATTGATTTCGAAAATGCGTTGGATCCAGCCTATGCCAAGAATCTTGGGGTTGACCTGGATTCACTGCTACTATCACAGCCTGGTACTGCCGAGGATGGTTTTAACATCGCTAACGAACTGGTTAAAAGTGGTGCTGTGGATATGATTGTTTTTGATTCCGTTGCCGCTATGCTACCAAAAGCTGAAATTGATGGTGAAATTGGTGATAACCACGTTGGCTTACAGGCCCGTTTGATGTCACAATCGTTACGTGGCCTTACGAGTTTGGCTAATCAAACCCAAACTACCCTATTATTCATCAACCAGATTCGTGAAAAGGTTGGTGTGATGTTCGGTAGTCCCGAAGTCACTCCCGGTGGCCGTGCACTGAAGTTCTACTCGACTATTCGTCTAGATATTCGTCGTCGCGACAACATCAAGGAGGGCCAGGATATCATTGGGACCAACGTCAAAATCAAGGTCACCAAGAACAAGGTTGCCCCACCATTTAAACAGGTCGAAGTCCAAAACTTCTTTGGTAAGGGACTGTCTCATGCGGGTGACCTGTTGACCATTGCGGTGGATAATGACATCATACAAAAGTCCGGTTCGTGGTATTCCTATCAAAAAGAACGCCTTGGCCAAGGTCAACCTAAAGTGATTGAATATCTGGAACAGCATCCAGACATTCAGCATAAAATCGAAAAAGATATTAAGACTATGTGGAGCGACGAAAAGAAAGATGCGCCAGTTGATAAGGATGATAAATCAATTGGCAATGCTGAAACCATTTAGTCGTTAAATGCAAAAGTACGCTGATCAATTTTCAATCAGCGTACTTTTTATTGCGTTTTTTCTCTAACTATACGGTCACAGATTCAAGCCTATAACTCAAATGAAAAATGTTCTGTTATCTATGAACCCGGTGCATTGGAATTCTAGCAACATCTACTTCGAATAGTATTTTATGGCTATTAACGTATCTAACACCTTCACCCTGTTCCGTCTTCCATTTAGGTGCTAAAACATAATAATGATTTTTGGACGCCTTATGATAGTAACGCTTTTCTGGATGACTGCTACCCTCATATACATAAGCGCAATATTTGTGCATCTTAAGGACCATTTTCTCACCATAACCATGTCCCTCCCACGTATGACGAAAACGTGTTGGAATAGCTGTCTTAGCGGACGCACTAGCTGCCTGTGATGTAATTGCAACGGTTCCTAATGAGAATGCAGAAGCGGTTAATAATACAAAACTACTTAACTTCAACGAAAGTATCTCCCTAAATTGCAGTCGTTAAGGCTGTTTATTTGCTTCAATATTTAACTCAAAAATCACCCTTTAAGTCAATTTGATGCCTAATAACAGCATGTTTCCTCTCCTTCTCCACATCTAGAATTCAAATTTCCAATGATGCCCATCATATCGATAGGTTTTATTATCATTACCATCATTGTAGTAGTAAGTCCATTCCGTTCCCTTATAAACATGATTGCCCTTTTTAAGACGAGCATATTTACTAGTAGGAGCAAAGTTGGACCAGATACCATCACTTTCTCGGTGCGCGCTGTATGGTCGAATATCATGGCTGCTATTATCAGCATAGTAGACTCTACCGTTAATTTTCAACATCAAAATATCATCTTGTTGATCGCGACTAATCCATTTAGCCGAAATTTGTTGTCTAGGATTTTTAAATAACCCAATCGAATTATCTTCATTTTGAGCATCCTCATATGAATTATACAAATCAATGCTATCAGAAAACATATCTAGATAGGCCGGACTCCAAGCATTATAAAAGAAATCAGTATTGTCCGCTGTCCTAAAGTGAACTTTTGTAGCTGCATAGCGCTTGTGCCAGACGACAACGTATCCCATATTTTGATAATTAATCAGCTCTTTTTTACCATTCTTCGTGGTAAGCCGCCATTGACGACTACTTTGATACCCATATTTTGCCAATGAATTAAAGGTATACACCTTATGCTTATGAGTGATGGCATCACTCGCCCGAATTCGTGCAAACGAGAGCTTCCGCCAGCCGCTCCAGCTGCTTTTGTACATGGTTTTACCATTAAGTACGATAGAATAGGTATTCACATTCATTGTGTCGCCATCCGTTGTGTAGTAACTACCTCGCCAACTACTCGGAGTATGATGGGTAGCTGCGTTTGCACTGCTTTGGTTCAATTGAAACCCAATACCCATTGATAAAATAACAATTCCTAATAGCCAAAACTTTTTTACATGCACTGAAAAAATCCCCTTATTCACAGTTATATAACCGTTTATTTGTTAACATTCAATTTTGTACTAGTTCCCTTACCCTTGTTCTGAACAATCTAATACAAGTTATCATCGTTATGATCATCATTATGAAACGCCCACGAATCAAACCAGCCGGCATCGTAACTATCATCATACGGGTCACCCGAGTAGCCACCGCCACCACCTGTTTTGTTATCGAGCCATACACAGAATAGGTACAGTAAGAACAATCCCAATAACATGAAGAATAGCATTCCCAGAGCTATCACCCAGGACTCTATGTACGGCCACACCCAAATACCAAGTTTTAAGAATAGATAGCCTGTCCCTATAGTAACCCACCAAGAACGCTTTTTCTTCTTACCAGTACGTGTTTCTACACTGGCTTGTTCCTGGGGTTCAACTAGTGGGTGTCTAACTTTGGTGGTTGAATCAAGCACGTATTTATAGTGCGATTGTGGATGTGATTCTGATTTGAGATACATCTGTCGTGACGGTTTTGCGGATTTTAATTGAACGGTCATTTGGCCTGCTTCTTTCCGATTTAATCTCTACTGTCTTAATTTTACTCTCTAATGGTGGTTGTTACACAAATAGTTTAAAATAAAACGCTTGATAGGCTGTAATTTTACGGTAGTCTATCAAGCGTTTTTTCGTATTTTCTCTTTTTGGCTCTTTACTCTTATCTAGCCTAAACGTGTTCAACGGGGCAGAGACCTGCATGTAACGAGCTATCACCACAAATCCAAGCCCATGATTTATGGTGATAGCTCGTTACACTCCGGTCTCTAAACGCCCCGTTTCACACTCTTTAGTGAAACCTCATCCCGCCATCAACCTGTAAACTCTGCCCAGTAATATAACCGGCACCGGGACTCACGAACCAGGCTACCACTTCCGCTACATCCGCTGGGGTGGCTTCCCTTCCAATCGCAATCTCAGACAAGCAATCTGCCTGCTGTTCTGGAATCGTCTTGTGCTTGATTGCCGCCGTCTTTTTATCGATAGCATCACGCATTTTTGTGCGGACGATGCCTGGATTATAAGCATTTACGGTAATCTTATCCTTAGCGAATTCCTTAGCGGCCGACTGGGTTAGCCCACGAATGCCAAACTTTGAAGCAGAATAGGCACTTTGTAAGGCTGATGCTTCGTAACCTGCCAGAGAAGCAGCGTTAACGATTCGGCCACCATGACCCTGTTCCTTGAACTTCTTACCAGCGGCTTGAATGCCCCAATAAGTCCCCTTCAAATTCACATCCAGTAACCGTTCAACATCTTCTGGGTCCGAATCCACAAAACTATCAATGAAGGCGATCCCCGCATTGTTAACGTACACGGCCAATTCCCCTAAATCGTTAGTCGCTGCGTCAACCAAGGCAAACACCTCATCGCGATGCGCCACATCTACGTGGTAAGCTTTGGCACTATAGCCTTCATTCTGCAGATCTTGAGCCACCTTTGCGGCCGTTGTGTCATTGATATCAGCTACAGCAATCGCGTAACCATCTTTCGCTAGACGATGTGCGATTCCTTCACCAATACCTTGTCCTGAACCCGTTACAATTGCTAGTTTTGCCATTTGGCGACCTCCTTATTAACCTAGACCGTGTGACGTTCGAATGGATCGTCGCTGATACCTTTTTCTAGAATATCGCGAGACCACTGCTTAGCTGAGAACAGTGAGTGGTCGCGGTAGTTACCGCAACTGTACTTGTCAGTTCCCTGTACGTCTTTCCATTCAATCTTGTTGGCGATGTCATCCAATGACCCTTTCAGAGCTTCAGCAACTTCCGTAGTGGAATGGGTGCCCCAGGTAATCAAATGAAACCCAGTCCGGCAGCCAAATGGTGAACAGTCAATCACACCGTCAAGTCGGTCACGTAGCAAGCCAGCCAAGAGATGTTCAATGGTATGCAGACCCGCTGTTGGAATGGCGTTTTCGTTAGGTTGAACCAACCGTAAATCATAGTTGCTGATGGTGTCACCCTTTGCCCCGTGTTCCTCAGTAATCAAACGAACGTATGGTGCCTTTACCTTTGTGTGATCCAATGTAAAACTTTCAACTTTAGCCATAATCAAAAATCTCCTTTTATATTGTTTGTTGTTTGTTACTTCAAATAACTGAGTGGTTTGTTAACTTCAATCTTGGTGCCATAGTACTTATCCTTGATGTACTTCTGGATATCCTTCTTGTGATAGAGCTTAACGAGCTTCTTGTAGTTCGGGTTATTCTTGTTCTTCTCAGAAGTGGCCAGAATATTGATGTTATCCTTGGTGGATTGATCAACTTTTTCATGATAAATGGAATCCGTCAGCACGTGCAGGTGACCTTCCAATGCAACCGTGTTGGAAATCAGTACAGCATCCACATCATTGATGACACGAGGACCGGTAGTATCATCAATCTGTTTGAACTTAAAGTTCTTCGGATTACTCTTGATGTCCTTAATCGTGCCAACATAGCCGAAGTCCTTGTCCAATGTAATCAAACCGGCTTTTTGCAAGAGGATTAAACCACGAGCAGCTTGCGATGGGTTGTTGGCAATGGCAATTGTTGCACCAGCTGGAATATCCTTCACGTTCTTGTATTTCTTAGAATACAGACCCATGGGCTCCATGTAGGTAGTTCCCAAAGCTGTCAACTTGTTAGACTTATTTTGCTGGTTATAGGTCAGATAGTATGACCAAGACTGGAAGGCGTTGACATCAACATCACCGTCAGCAGTTGCCTTATTCAGTTGAACACCATCGGCGATATTTTTCACCTTGATCTTCAACCCTAGTTTCTTGGCATCATCCGTCTTGGCAATATGTTTCCAAATATCAATATCAGAACCTTCTGAACCAATTAAAACTGAACTTGAATGACTCTTGCTAGCTGCCTGTGAGCTTGATAAACTGTGAATGCCAAACCCCGCTAGAACAACCACAACCACAATACCAATTAACCAATAAGCACTTTTCTTCATATACATCACTCTCCTTAATTATGTTCAACTTTTCTAACGACCCAGTCGCCAAACAACTGGACGGCAAATACTAAAATAAGAATAATAATCATTGCTGTGAAAGTAATATCGTTTTCGAAACGGGCGTAACCAATGTTGATTGCCACGTCCCCAAGACCACCGGAACCAATCGCACCGGCCATAGTAGTCAGCCCGATCAAACTGATGATGGTGACGATAGAAACTCGGAGAATATCGGCCAGCCCTTCTCGTAGATAAATGCGAAAGATGATTTCCATGGGACTGGAGCCCATAGACTCGGCTGCTTCAATCACCCCGTGATCCACATCTAACAAAGCGTTTTGCACCTGCCTTGCATAGAATGGGAAGATACCGAAGATCAGTGGCACCAGTGATGCCGTTGTCCCCACCGTCGTCCCTATCAAGAACTTCGTTAGTGGTGAAATCACCGCCAGCAAGATGATGAATGGAATCGACCGTAGCAAGTTGACCAGCTTATCGACCACTGAATAGGTCAGCTTATCTTCGAGAATGCCACCCGGCTGTGTCACTACCAGTAATACCCCAACCAGCAGCCCCAACACCGCTGAGATGATAGCCGACATCAACGTCATGTAGATGGTCTCCCAGGTGGCTTGAACAAATTCACCCTTCATCGCCATGACGTTTGGCATAATTGCTGTCATTGATGCTCACCTCCCTTCAAAACATCGTCTGTCAAAATACGCGTTTTGACGCCATCACTTCTTAGTTTCTGAATGGCTTCATTGAACACGGTCAAATCACCAGTGATAATAGCAATCATATAACCGACGTTCTCACCATCAATTTGATCAATGTTGGCAAACAAAATGTTGACGTCCACACCGTATTTTTGTGAAAACTCCGAAATCACGCTTTGCTTAGTGGAATTACCGATAAAGTTGAAGTACATCAGCTCCTGATTATCTTTAAACTCGTTGATAGCAATCGTACTAGTGATCCGCTCAATCGCTTCTTTCACGTTGGTTGAAGTTTCCACGAAATCATTGGTCAACTTCTGCTGTGGATCCGTGAAGACTTTCGCCACTGAACCGCGCTCAATAATTTCACCAGCATCCATGACCGCTACGTTGTGGCAAATACTTTTGATGACCTGCATCTCATGGGTGATTAGTACGATGGTTAAATTCAAATCACGGTTCAGTTGCTTTAACAGTTCCAAAATTGACTTCGTAGTTTTAGGATCCAATGCACTAGTGGCTTCATCCGAAATGAGGATTTCTGGGTCACTGGCTAATGCTCGGGCGATTGCCACCCGTTGTTTTTGACCACCGGACAATTGATTGGGATACGTTTCTGCATATTCACTCAGGCCCACCAGCTTCAGCAGTTTTTTCGCTTTCGCATGTCGATCCGCTTTACTGATCTTAGTACCCAACAACGGGTATTCCACGTTACCTTGAACTGTTCGTGACTTCATGAGGTTGAAATGTTGGAAAATCATGCTGACCTTCTTGCGGGCTTGTCGCAACTCAGCCGGCTTTAACTGTTGGATCTCCTGGTTATTCACGGTAACTGTACCAGCAGTTGGTTGTTGCAACAGATTGATCACCCGTACCAACGTACTCTTGCCAGCTCCCGAATAACCAATAATGCCGTAGATATCGCCTCGCGGAATTTGTAAGTCCACGTCTTTTACAGCATCGATCTCTTGATCATTGTTGTGGAAGGTCACTGAAATATTTTTAAGTTCAATTACGTTTGCCACTGCTTCACTCATATGACTGTCTCTCCTCAGTTATTACGTTTACGTTGCTTAATCGGGCTTCAGCAGGCAGAGACTTGCGTGTAACGAATTCCGGTCATAAATCCAAGTTCGGGATTTCTGCCCAGACTTCGTTACACTTCAGTCTCTAACCGCCTGCTTACGCACCTTGGCTACAAAAAAATCGCCCCTCTATTTATCTCTAAATAAAAGGACGATTAAATCGTGCTACCACCTTAGTTCGAATACCCCTCGCGGAAATATTCCTCATCGGGTACTAACTAACGGCGGTTCAGTACTTACTGCTATCAGTGCATACCCTAACTCTATAACGGGAGTTCCCGCCACCACCTAGCCAATCGGTTCAGCAGTAGAGCGATTATCAAGACCATATTCAGTAATGCGCTGCCGTTATCTTTCACCGAACGATAACTCTCTAAAGACTACGCATGACTTACTCATCTTGTCGCTTGCTTCGTATTTAATAACTGGTGCTCATTATGGTGCTCGAAATAATTCCTGTCAAGATAAAATTAACTACTTTCAATTTGTTTTCTCATTTTTCATGACAAAATCAACTCCAAAAATACTGTTACATAGGCATTCATAGCTAGATTAAAATATTTTACAATTATTTTCTCATGCTATGTTAATTTTCACTTGATATCACCCGCCTCAGAAAGTCAGTAACTTCAAAATTCGCCTACAACCTACAATTTAGGTAATAGACACCTTTCCAATTTTCACAAGCGTCAGCACTACCCTTGATGGAAAGACTGCTAGAACAGCCTCTTTAATTAGAATCACCCCGTTTCATTGTTCGCTTAAAAATGCTAAACTAATCAAGAAGTGAGGCGGAGAATGTGAAAAATACGATGAAAGAACGGTGGATCGGTTTAATCGCCGGTCTCCTTTTCAATGCTTTTGGTAATGCCCTATCGATTGCCGGTAACATGGGAAGCGGCGTTTGGTCAGCTTCCGCGGTTAATTTACATAATTGGACTGGTATCAGCCTTGGTGTGCTCTTATTTTGCATTGGCGTAATCAACGCCATTACTAACCAGCTCCTGATTCATCACTGGGATGCTAAACGTTTCTTTGGCGAGATCTTGTTCGTCATGTTCTTTGGGACTTTCGTTCAGTACTTCGTTGGCTGGTTTGATTCCATTGGCGTGAACACTGCACCGATTATTTGGCGGTTAATCTTGAGCTGTACAGGAATCGCCCTGTTCTGTGTTGGTATTTCACTCTACCAGCGAGCCAATATCGTCATGCATCCAAACGATGACACGACCAATATCTTGCGTTTTATGTATTTAAAGGGCAATGCCACGGCCTCTCAACTGTTGGATTTTCTGCCACCACTGATTGTCTGCGCCATTGCTTACTTTCCAACCGGCAGAATCGACTCAATCAACTTGGCGACCCTGTTCTCCATCATCTGCAACGGCTTCATTATCGCCGCAGCTGACAAGTATATTTGGCCGCATCTCACCCATAATTTCAGAACTAAGGTAGCACCAGCAAACTAAAATAAAACGAAGCTGGTGACATAAGTCTATATTGATAAAAATTTCATTTGGTTTCTTGACTTCAAGACAATTTAAAGTTGGCTTTTGTTCAATACTTTAATCTAGTCTAAACCTGCGCCACAACTCAGATTCCGGCCATTTAACGCAAAAAAAGAGTATTCCGACAAAGTTCGCCGG